>NZ_JBEZGQ010000982.1:0-3099 GCF_040650095.1 Actinoplanes sp. NPDC048791
TGCATGTTCATGGTTTGTCTCCCCGGTCCCGGCCCACGCCCGCGGCGGGCGATGCCAGGTTAGTCCAGGGCGATCAAGAACATCTATGCCCTAGGGGAGGACGAGGTGTTCGACACAACGATCTTCAGGACAGCAGCTCGACGTAGCCGTCGGTGCCGTGCACGCGGATCCGCTGGCCGTCGCGGATGAGCCGGGTCGCCTGCGGCACTGCGACGACGGCCGGCAGGCCGTACTCCCGGGCGATCACCGCGCCGTGGGTCATCTGGCCCCCCACCTCGGTCACCAGGCCCGCGATGCCGACGAACAGCGGCGACCAGCTCGGGTCCGTGAAGGACGTGACCAGGATGTCGCCCGCCTCCAGGTCGGCCTGCGCCAGGTCGAGGACGACGCGGGCCCGGCCCTCGACCGTCCCGCCGGAGACCGGTAGCCCGGCCAGGGCATCGGCCGGCAGGTCGGCGCGCCGGTACGAGCCCAGGACCGCCTCACCGTCCGAGGTCAGCACCCGCGGCGTCGTGAGCGCCTGGTACGCCCGGAACTCCTCCTTGCGCTGCGCGATGAGCCGACCGTCCACCCGGCGCGTCCGTACGACGTCGTGGAGCTCCTGGAAGGTGAGGTAGTAGATGTCCTCCCTCCCGGCGAGCACACCGGCCTGCACGAGGCGCTCGGCCTCGTCCAGCAGAGCCTGCTTGTAGAGGAAGTAGCGGCAGATGATGCCGTACTTGGGATACTCCCGGTAGCCGATGAAGGTGCGGACCCGGTCGATCATCCGCTCGGTCTCGGCGGCCTTCTGCTCACCGTCCGGCAACGCGCGCAGGCGTTCGAGCACCTCCCGCGCCTTCTCCTGCGCCTGCTGCCGCCCCTGCTCGAAGCGCCGCTCGGCGGCCCCCGGCCCGAAGTTGCGGACATTGTCGAGGATGACCGGCACGAGCGTGGCCGGCCGCTCCCGCCAGCGCGGCCGGGTGATGTCGATCTCGCCGACGCAGCGCATGCCGTACCGGTCGAGGTAGGTCTCAATGGCCTCGCGCGCCTCGGTTCCGCCCGCGACCTTGGGCAGCTCGTCCAGAAAATGCTCGTCCTCGACGCCACGCAGGAACGCCACCACCTCGGGGTACGGGCGGATCACGTCGGCGACGTCCAGCAGCGCCAGGCCCATCTCCGAAGTGATGTTGCCCGGGGCGGACAGCGTCAGGGTGTCGGCCGCGTTCTTCTCGCCCAGCCACTCCCGCAGCCGATCGTTGAGCCACCAGGTGGCCTCCATGCCCGCCATGATCGCCTGGATGCTCACCGGATCACTCAGGACCCGCTTGTGCTCCTCGAACGCCTCCAGCAGGAAATCGAACAGCGCCGGCCCGGTCTTCGTACGGATATCGCGCTGCAGGGCGGCGACGGACGCCTCGCTGCGAGCGATCAGCTCGGCGACGACGGCCGGGTCGGTCTCGATCGGGGCGGGCCCGGCACCGGCCGGCGGCCGGCCGGGACCCGCGTCCGGGGACAGCGGCACGAAGTCGCGGTTGAGGACCGTCTCCAGCGCGTCCCGGGTCAGCGGATCGGACCGGGCCGCCATGTCCAGCAGCCCGGTGCGGCCCGCGGAGGTGGCCAGGGCCCGGGTGACATCGACGAACAGCCGCCCGCCGGCCTCATGCATCGGCGCCATGGCCGTCAGCTGCCACATGGACCAGCCCAGCGGCCGCATGGCGTCGGTCATCATCTGCTGGTGACCGACGGACAGGTACACGCGCGCCTGGTCGTCGGCGGCGGGGACGGGGAACAGCGTCGTGATCGGGCGGCTCTGCACGATCCGGAAACCGTCCTCGGCCAGGCACCACTCGATGTCCTGCGGGCGGCCGAAGTGGGCCTCGATCCGCCGTCCCAGCCGTACGAGCTCCAGGACCTGCGCGTCCGTGAGTGCGGGCTGCTCCTGCCGGGGTGAATCGATCGCCACTTGCTGCGTACCGCCGCCGGGCATGGCCTGCACGGCCCGCTCCTTCGCGGCGATCGTCCGGGACACGATCTCGTCCCGGCGCACCTTGTAGACGTCCGAGTTGACCAGGCCGGAGACCAGCGCCTCGCCGAGCCCGAAGCCCGCGTCCACGGTGGCGGCCGTCCGGTCGCCGGTGACCGGGTCGGCGGTGAACAGGATGCCGGAGGCCTGCGGGAACACCATCCGCTGCACGACCACGGCCATGGCGACCGTACGGTCGTCGATGCCGTTGCGCCGGCGGTAGATCACCGCCCGTTCGGTGAACAGGGAGGCCCAGCACCGGCTGACGTGCTCCAGGATCGCTGGGGGTCCCACCACGTTCAGATACGTGTCCTGCTGGCCGGCGAAGGACGCTGTGGGCAGGTCCTCCGCCGTCGCGCTGGACCGTACGGCGTAGGCGGCCTGCTCGCCGTGCTCGGCGAGCGCGCGGGTGATGTCCGCCGCGAGAGCCTCCGGGATGGCGATCCCTTCGATGGTCCGGCGGATCTCCGCGCTCAGGGTGCGGATCCCGTCCCGGTCGTCCGGGTCCAGAGCCGACAGCTGAACGAGCTGGTCGTCGATCGACGGCTTTGCCACCCGGCGAAACGCGTCCGTCGTCACGCAGAAGCCGGCTGGCACCCGGACGCCGTCGAGCCGGGACAACGCCCCCAGCTGCGCGCCCTTGCCGCCGGCCACCGCGCCCTGCGTCCCGTCGATCCGGTCGAGATCAAGCACGTACCGCCCGGTCACCGCGGCAGCCCGTCGGCCGACAACATACGCACGTGGTGTCCCCATTTCCGCAGGTGGTGGTCTCGGCGGACGATTCTGCGCCACCACCGGGGTCTTGCCGCAAGCCCCCCGGTCCGCTATACGTTAGAAGTGGCAGGGAGATGTCTCCTTGCCTTTTGCTTTTTCTCCCGCGCACCACTTCCTCCCGGGCGCCACTTTCTCTCGGGCGTCGCTCTCCCGGGCGCCGCTTCTACCCAGGCGCCGCTCTCCGAGCGCCACTTCTTCCCGAGCGCCGCTCTTCTCGCGTCGCTTCCTCCGGGCGTCGCTTCTCCCGGGCGTCGCTTCTCCCGGGCGTCGCTTCTCCCGGGCGTCGCTTCTCCCGGGCGTCGCTTCTCCCGGGCGTCGCTTCT
>NZ_JBEZGQ010000983.1:0-3094 GCF_040650095.1 Actinoplanes sp. NPDC048791
GTCCGCCAGGAGCAGCTCGCCGTCCGCGGTGACCAGCGCGTCGACGGTCGGGACGGCGGACGTCGGGGCCGGGCCGAGCACCGGCTGCGGCGGGGCCGGCCGCTCCCTGCGGGGCCACCAGCGCCGGCGGCCGGCCTTGCGGGCCGCGAGCCGGTCGAACAACTGCTCGTACTGCTCGGCGATCAGGGCCGGGTCGTAGCGTTGCGCGTTCTTCAGCGCGGCGGCGGCCATCGCCTCCCGCTGCGCGTCGTCGTTGATCACCCGCAGCAGCGCGGCCGCCAGGGCGGCCTCGTCCCCGATTGGCGTGAGCAGGCCGTCCATCCCGTCCTGGAGGATCTCGGCCGGACCGTACGGCGCGTCCGTGCTGACCACCGGCACCCCGCACCGCATCGCCTCGACCAGCGTCATGCCGAACGGCTCCTGGTCGGAGGGCACGGCGGCGATCGCGCCCTTGGCCCATTCCGTCTCGATCGGCGTGTACGGGCCCATCATCAGCACGTTGTCGTGCAGCCCGAGCTCGGCGACCAGGGCGCGCAGCTCGTTGCGGAGCTTGCCTTGGCCGTACACCCGCAGCTGCCAGTCCGGGCGTTCGGCCGTCACCGCGGCGAAGGCCCGGATCAGCAGGTCGTAGCGCTTGCCCTGGACCAGCCGGCCGGCCGCCACGACGATCTTGTCGCGGCCGTGCGACGGGGGCACGACCGGCGCCGGCACGCTGTTCGGGATGAAGGTCAGCTCGGTGTCCGTGAGCCGCGTGTGCGCCCGGTACTCCTCGGCGTCACGGGCGGTGATGGTCACGAAAGCGTCGAGCTTGCGCAGGTGGCGGGGCAGCTCCTCGCGCATGGCCTTGCGCTGCTGGAGCCGGGTCAGGTGCTCCTGGCCGATCTTGATCATCCGGTCCGGGGCGAACCGGCCGGCGTAGGCGATCAGGCCGGGCCGGGTGGCGATCACCACGTCGGCGTCGCTGGCGGCCAGGTAGCGCGCGTACCGCTCCTCGACCATCCGGTCGTAGTCGCTGGACCGGTAGTCGGCCTTCGGGTAGAACCGCGCCGGCCGGCCACGCAGCGGATCGTCGGCCAGGTATTCGGGATGGTCGGTCCTGGCCTCGACGAGCGCCATCAGCCGGACGGCCGGGTGCAGGGGCATGTGCGGCACGTCGCGCCGGCGTGCGGTGCTGAGCACTTCCACCTGGTGGCCCCGCTCGGCCAGGGCGCTGCCGAGGTTGAAGGTCGTGGTGATGGTGCCACCGATACCGAAGCCGTCGTTGAGCAGGAAAAGGACCTTCACGGATCGGCACCCTAGACCGGTCGTGCGACCCCCGTCCATCCGGTGCGCACAGCAGAACGCTTGACGACACGTCCCGACACAAGTAAACAATCCTTATCATTCATCGGGGATCATCGATGGGGGCAACCATGAACTCGATCGCCGCAGCGCTGGTGGCCCTGCTGATGGCGCCGGCCGTCGCCGCAGCGCCGCCCACGTACACCACCGCGGAGGCCGGCAACCCCTTCGTCGACGGCCGCTACGCCGACCCCGACATCGCGCTCTACAACGACCGGTACTGGGTGTTCCCGACCTCGTCCCGGCCCTACGCCGAACAGACCTATCTGGACGCTTTCTCCTCCACCGACCTGGTCACGTGGACCAGACACCCGACTGTGCTGAGCACCGCGAACGTCTCCTGGGCGAAGTACGCGGTCTGGGCGCCCGCCCCGATCCAGCGCAACGGCCGGTACTACCTCTACTTCGCGGCCAACGACATCCAGAGCAACACCGAGCTCGGCGGCATCGGTGTCGCCGTCGCGGACCGGCCCGAGGGACCGTACATGGACGCCATCGGCCGGCCGCTCATCGACCGCTTCGTCAACGGCGCGCAGCCGATCGACCAGGACGTGTTCATCGACGACGACGGGCAGGCGTACATCTACTACGGCGGCCACGGACACGCCAACGTGGCCCGCCTGAACAGCGACATGACCAGCCTGGGAACGTTCCCCGACGGTTCGGTGTTCAAGGAGATCACGCCGGCGGGCTACGTCGAGGGCCCGCAGATGCTCAAGCGCAACGGCAAGTACTACCTGATGTGGTCCGAGGGCGGCTGGACCGGTCCGGACTACTCGGTCGCGTACGCGATCGCGGACTCACCGACCGGACCGTTCCAGCGCCTCGACAAGATCCTGGCGCAGGACGCCGCGGTCGCCCGCGGCGCCGGCCACAACTCGGTCGTGAACATCCCGGGCACCGACACCTGGTACATCTTCTACCACCGCCGGCCGCTCGGCGAGACCGACGGCAACGCCCGCTACCTGGCCTACGACCGGATGACCTTCGCCGCCGACGGCACCATCCAGCGGGTGAAGATGCTCGTCAAGGACAACTTCGACGACAACAACGCGATCGGCTGGAAGACCTACGGCGGCTCGTGGACGGCCACCGGCGGGCAGTACCGGGCCCAGCACTCGTACGGCGGCAAGGCACTGCTGACCGACAACCACACGAACGCGGTCTACGACGCCGACGTCACGGTCACCTCCGGCGCGGGCGACGCCGGCCTGGTCTTCCGGGCCACCTCCCCCGCCGTCGGCACGGACAGCTACCGCGGCTACTACGCGGGCATCAGCCCGGCGGGCCAGGTCGTGCTGGGCAAGGCGAACAACAACTGGACCCGGCTCGGTGCGGCGGCTCTGTCCGTCGCCGTGGGCACGCGCTACCACCTGCGGGTCGAGGCGGTGGGCTCGTCGCTCAAGGTGTTCGTGAACGACATGGCAAACCCCAAGATCACAGTCACCGACGGTACGTACACAGCCGGCTCCTCCGGGGTACGCGTCTACAACGCCGCGGCGGCCTTCGACAACCTCGCGGTCACGAACCGGTGATGCGGTAGCCGACCCCGGCCTGGGTGGTGATGATCGGCGGCTCGCCCAGCTTGCGGCGCAGCCGGCCGATCGTGACCGTGACGGTGTTGGTGAACGGGTCGGCGTTCTCGTCCCACACCTGCTCCAGCAGCGCTTCGGCGCTCAGGAACGCCGGCGCCGCCCGGAGCAGGGCCTCCAGCAGGGCGAACTCCTTGACCGAGAGGTCCAGCCGGCGGCCG
>NZ_JBEZGQ010000984.1:0-3092 GCF_040650095.1 Actinoplanes sp. NPDC048791
GTGGCCACCCTGGTCGTCGCGGTGCTCGCGCTGGTCGTCGGCCTGGCCGGAGTCGTCATCGCGGCCATCGCGCTCGGCCGCAGCGACAAGGCCACCACGCTGGCCACCAGCGCCAACGAGCGCCCCCTGCCTCCAGCGGCAGCCGAGACGGCGCCGGCTCCCGAACCGACGACGGATCCGGCCGATCCGCCCACTGGGACGTCAGAGCCGGGGGCGACCACCTCACCCGGAGACATCAGTCCCACCGCCGAGTTCGCGATCGCGTATCAGGACGAGCACCTACGCCTGGAAACCCAGACCTGCAACTCCTCCGAAGGAATCTCGATCGACTTCGAAGAGCCACGCGTTCTTGGCGGCGTCGGCGGCGCGGTGACTTACAGCCATTGCGTTCCCGGCGTTCTCGAGACCGAACTGCCGTTCGCAGAGGTCTCCGGTCAGAATGCCACTCCAGCTGACTGCCTGGAGAACATCAGGACGACTCCGGCGCGGTCACCGATCGCCCCCACCGGTGGTCTCAACCTGTGCTTGCTGACGTCCCGGAACGACGCTGCCGCGCGGGGCATCGCGCAGATGCTCGCCATCATCACTGTCGACTCGGTCACCGAGAAGAACGGTCACGGCATCATGACCATCACTGTGCGCGCCTGGAAGGTGCCGGAGTGAGCCGCTCAGCGGGGTGGCTGAGCGTCCGCCAGCTCCGGCTCCAGTCCTTCCTCGACAACCCGTTCCGCCCGTAGCCGCGGGAACGCCGCCGCCGTCACCGCCACCACCGCGATCCCGAGCAGCCAGCCCGCCACCACGTCACTGGTCCAGTGCACGCCGAGCACGATCCGGCTCAGCCCGGTCAGCACCGTCACCGCGATCGCCGAGCCCCACAGCACCCAGCGTTTCGCACCGCGGGCGACCGGCAGCAGCACCAGCACGAACACCCCGGCGGTCAGGGCCGCGTTGAGCGCGTGCCCGGACGGGAACGAATACCCGGTGGCCCGGGCGACCGGGTCCAGCAGGTCGGGGCGGTGCCGGCCGACCAGCAGCTTGAGCAGTGCGCCGAGTACGCCGCCGACCGCCATCGCCGTGACCGCCCACAGTGCGAGCCTTTTCGCCCGGCGCCGGAGCAGCCAGATCACCAGGATCAGCGCCGCCGCCCGCAGCGGCATCGGGGCGAAGATGTTGGTCCACCACTTGTTGGCCTCGGTCCAGTGCGGATGGCCCAGCGCCCAGGTGTGCAGGGAGTCGGTGACCGCCCGGTCGAGGTCGTGCAGGGGTGGCCAGCCGCCGGCGACGAGTGCGGCGATCAGCGCGAACGGCACCAGCCCCAGCAGGGCGAGGGCGGACGCCGTCGTGAGCCGCATGCCGAGCTTCATCTTCCCTCTCTACCCCAGAAGCGTCTTCTGAATCCATACACATATGTGGACGCGTTTCCTGTACGTAGACACGGTGTTATGCTCCGCCTCCCATAGGCATCGAGCCACGACGATTGCCCGAGGAGTACCCCGTGCTGTTCTCATCCGTTGCCTGGCTGACCACCGCCGTCCTGGCGCTGTCACCCACGCCCACCACCGTCGCCCCCGATCCGGTCACCATCACGGTCGACACCCGGCATCCGGCCGGGCGGCTGCCCGCCGACTTCGTCGGGCTCTCCTTCGAGATGCGCGAGCTCGGCATCGGCAACCTCGACCCCGCCAAGGGCAACACCGCCGCGTTGTTGCGCACGCTCGGCCCGAGCAACCTGCGGATCGCCGGCAACACCCTCGACCGGGACACCCTCTGGGTGCCGGAGGGGCAGCAGGCTCCCGATCCGCTGCCCGAGTGGGTGCAGGACGTCGTGCGGCCGGCCGACATCCGGCGACTGGACACGCTGCTGCGCACGACCGGCTGGAAGACCGAGGTCGGCATCAACGTCGGCCGCTGGGACGCCGAGCTCGGTGCCGACCAGGCCGCGGCGATGACCGCGATCCTCGGCCGCCGGCTGGTCGCCGTCGAGTGCGGCAACGAGCCGGACCAGTGGGCGGGCAAGGCGCTGCGCCCGGCCGGGTACGCGTACCCGGACTATCACGCCGACTGGCTGGCCTGCGCCGACGCCGTCGGGCACCACCGCATCGCCGGGCCCGACACCGCTGGCACCTCCTCGGACTGGGCGGCCTCGCTGGCCCGGGACGAGCACGAGCGGATGGCCATGCTGACCGTGCACCAGTACAGCTCCGGCCCGGACGCCACCATCGCGACGCTGCTGGCCCCGCAGACGGTCACCAACCAGCTCAAGTCGGTGGCCAAGAACCTCGCCGCCGCGCAAGCGGCCGGGCTGCCGATGCGCATCGACGAGGCCAACTCGGCCTACAGCGGCGGCGTCGACGGGGTCAGCAACAAGTACGCCTCGGCGCTGTGGGGACTGGACTACAGCCTGCAGATGGCCCAGGCCGGGCTGGCCGGGGTCAACATCCACGGCGGGCTCGGCGTCTGCAACGAGCCCATCTGGAACGGCAAGTGGCAGCGCTACACGCCGATCTGCGCGGCGGACAAGGCCGACGAGGCGGCCCAGATCTACCGGGCCATGCCGATCTACTACGGGCTGTGGATGGCCCGGCAGGTGGGTC
This sequence comes from Actinoplanes sp. NPDC048791, assembly GCF_040650095.1. NCBI lineage: Bacteria > Bacillati > Actinomycetota > Actinomycetes > Micromonosporales > Micromonosporaceae > Actinoplanes > Actinoplanes sp. NPDC048791. The sequence goes on from NZ_JBEZGQ010000984.1 coordinate 2,595, forward strand.
CGGGCCAATTCCTGCCGGTCACGGTCTCGTCGGGGCGCAACATCACCGCGTACGCCGTCCGCGGCGACGACTGCAAGCTGCGGGTCGCGGTGGTGCAGAAGGACGACACGTCGGCGACACCGGTCACCGTGACCCTGAACGTGGGCGGGCGCGACCGGCGCGGCCAGGTGCTGCGGATGACCGGCGAGAGCCTCGGCGCCGAACCGACGGCGGTGCAGGGCGCCACCGTCGACCGTTCCGGGCACCTGCGGCCGGGGCGTCCCGACGTCACCCGGGTCCGCGGCGGCTCCCTGTCCCTCGACGTTGCCGCCGGCAGCGCCGCCGTCATCACCCTCGACCGCTGAACGGGGCTGTCATGCGTACCGTCATCGCTTTTGTATCCGTGCTGGCCGTGGCGACGCCCGCGCAAGCCGTCCCGCCGCGGCCGGACCTCATGACCCCGCCCACGGCGGTGCCTGCCCGCATCGACCGGCGGCCGGGGGCCGGTGGGGTGCACCA
>NZ_JBEZGQ010000985.1:0-3084 GCF_040650095.1 Actinoplanes sp. NPDC048791
GTAGCGGCCGTTCTCGATGCGTACCGGGGCGGTGAAGTGCTCGTGCAGGTGGTCGACGTACTCGATGGCGCGGCCCTCGGCCGTGCCGCTGACCGGCAGCGTCACATTGACGGTCCAGCCGTTGACCGCCGACGAGCCGGCCGTGACCCGCACGGTGGCCACGTAGCCGCCGTTCCAGCTGTTCAGCGAGACCGCGGCGGTGCAGCCCGAGCCGGTCTGCGGCGGGGGCGACGTGGTGACCGGCGGAGTGACCGGCGGCGTGGTGGGATTGGTGTTGCCACCGGCGTTGAGGGCGTTCAGCACTGAGGTGTAGGCGGCTTTCTTGTTGCCGGAGCCGTCGAACAGCAGCGGGTTGTCATCGCGCCAGGAGTCGGTGTCGCGGATGCCCCACACCGTGATGCCGGTGCACCGCGCCACGGCCAGGCAGGCCCGGGTGACGGTCGCGTAGATGTTGGCCTGATTGCCACCCTGCTGGACGTCCAGTTCGGTGATCTGCACGTCCACGCCGAGGTCGGCGAAGCGTTGCAGGTTCGCCTGGTACGTGGAGTCGATGCCGGTGCCGAGGTGGGACTGGAAGCCGACGCAGTCGATCGGGACGCCGCGGGATTTGAAGTCGCGGACCATGTTGTAGATGCCGGTCGACTTCGCGTTGATGCCGTCGGTGTTGTAGTCGTTGTAACAGAGTTTGGCGTTGGGATCGGCGGTGCGGGCGGCGCGGAAGGCGGCTTCGATCCAGTCGTTGCCGGTGCGCTGCAGGTTGGAGTCGCGGCGGGCGCCGCTGCCGCCGTCGGCGAAGGCTTCGTTGACCACGTCCCAGGCGTAGATCTTGCCCTTGTAGTGGGTGGCGACCTGCGTGACGTGGTTGATCGCGGCGCTGCGCAGGGCGCTGCCGGACATCGACTGAGCCCAGCCGGGCTGCTGCTGGTGCCAGAGCAGGGCGTGCCCCCGGACCTTGGCACCCATGGCAACACCTTGGTTGAGGATGCGGTCGCCGTTGGTGTAGGTGAACCGGCCCTGGGACGGCTCGGTGGCGTCCCACTTCATCTCGTTCTCGGGCGTGACCGAGTTGAACTCGCTGTTCAGGATCCGGGTGTAGGTGCCGTCACCCAGCCGGCCGGCCGCGATCGCCGCACCGTAATAGCGGCCGGTCTGCGCCGCCGAGGCGCCCAGGGTGCTGGCGGCCTCGGCGGTGCCGACGACCGCGATGCTGGCGGCTACGACCACACCGGCGGTCGCTGCCGAGAGCAGCAGCGTGCGTCGTCTTCCTGAGGAGGTTCGGAGCTTCATGAGGAGGTGTGCCTTTCCGGCGCGGCGGGGACGGCGAATGGCGGGGGACCGATGCATCCCGGCAGCAGCCATGAAAAAGATGAGAACGTTAACAGCCTGATTCGAGAGATTGCCAGATTGTTTCCGCGCATTCAAGTGGCATCCTTCGATGTCTTACGTTGTTCCTGGTCAGCGGGTCGGGGGTGGATCGCCGCCTAATGTTGCGACTTTTGCGGCGCGCCGGCCATAACAGTTCTTCGATTTCCGACATTGATGGTTCGGAATGCAATATCGTCTTTCGGATAGCGGTGCCTGCGGGAAGGTATGCCGGACCGCCCCGGTCGCCCTGGCCGTCCCGGTCGTCCCGGTCGCCCTGGCCGTCCCGGTCGTCTTGGTCGCCCTGGTCGTTCTGGTCGTCTTGGTCGTCCTGGTCGCCCTGGTCGTTCTGGTCGTTCTGGTCGTCTTGGCCGCCCTGGTCGTCTTGGCCGTCCGGCCGTCCGGCCGTCGCGGCCGCCTTGGCCGTCCCGGCGGTCCCGGCCGTCCCGGTCGCCCTGGCCGCCCCGCCTGAAACGGTCGGGGCGAGATGCTGCCCGGCGGATCGCGCCACCAGCACCGCGGTGGCCCGTTCCTCGCCCTCGACATCGACCTCGGCGCGGACCCGCAGGCGCTCGGCGGCACACTCCAGTCGTTCGGCGCGTTCGAGAGCTAGCGCAAATTGGTTTGCTGTGGAAACCTGTTGGCATGACCACTGAATCGATGTCCGCCGGCGGCGATCCCCGCCGGCTCTTGTCGGACGTCCGGGGCCTGACCCACCGGGTACGCCTGGACCAGCGCCTGACCTGGCTGGCCCTGCTGGTGCTGGGTCTGGTGACCCTGGTCGGGATCCCGTTCGACTGGTTCGGCATGCGCTTGAACTGCGCCTCGGACGGCAGCTGCGAGTTCGCCCGGCGCGGCGTGCTCTTCTACTGGCCACCCGCGCTCCTGCTGGCGTACGCGGGGATCACCGTCAGCTACATCCGGGCCGCCCGGGCGCGGGGGCTGGGCGCCCGGGTGCTGCCGTACGCGATCACCGGCGCCGCCCTGACCGTCCTGTTCACCGCCGCGTGGGTGGCGGCCGCCCTGTACTTCCCGGACCACCCGGTGCGGTTCCCGTCCTGGGTGCTCGTGGTGGACCGGCTGATCGCGCCGTGGGGGGTCATCGGGGTCGCGCTGCTGGTGCTGGCCCGGGTGGAGCGCAACGTCGCGTTGCTGCTGTTCACCCTCGGATACCTCACCGTGGCGCTGACGTTGCCCACCAACGAGGGCTGGGGGACGTCCTGGGGCATCCGGGCCGACTTCGCGATCCCGCAGGTCATCTGCGGCATCGTGCTGCTGCTGGGTGCGACCGGCTTCGCGGTGGCCCGCCGGCGGCACCGGTGACCGCCGAGGCGCCGGAGCCGCAGGTGTCGTCCGGGCATCCGGTCACCGGGCTGGACGAGGTCGTGCACCAGCGGGTGCGGCTGGGGATCCTCGCCATCGCCCACGAGGCCCGCCGGGTCGAGTTCGGCTACCTGCGCAGTCAGCTGGACCTGACCGCCGGCAACCTTTCCAAGCACTTGAGCGTGTTGGAGATGGCGAGCCTCATCGACGTGGAGAAGGGCTACGAGGGCCGGCGCGGCCGCACCTGGGTCACGCTGACCGCCGCGGGCAGCACCGCGCTCGCCGAGGAGATCAAGCGGCTGAAGCTGCTCATCACCCAGATCGAGAGCACCGACACCCCGGAGGACTGATGACCACCGCCCTGACCCGCCGGCACCTGCTCACCGCCGCGCTCGCGAC
>NZ_JBEZGQ010000986.1:0-3081 GCF_040650095.1 Actinoplanes sp. NPDC048791
CGGAGGGTGGCGGCTCGCGCCGGGGCCGGGCCGGTCGGGCTCGACTGGGGCAGCCACAGGCCGGCGGCCACCACGGCGGTGGCCAGGCCGGTCACCAGTGACGCGCCGATGGCCAGGCGCACACCCCAGGGGCGGCGGTGTGCCGACGGCGGCGTGGACATGACGCGGCGCAGCAGGTCGTCGGCGGCCGGGCCGGTCGGGTCGGCCGCGGGGTGCGGGATGTCGAGGTCCGGGGACAGCAGCTGGATCAGGCGATCGGGTTCGGTCAGGGCGGGTTCGGTCATGGCGGGTCCTCTACTTCGTGATCGACGGTGACCGCAGCGCCGCGGCGAACCGGGTACGGGCGCGGTGCAGGCGGATGCGGGCGGCGTTCGCGGAGCAGTCGAGCGCCACGGCAAGCTCCTCCGCGGACAGTCCCTCCCAGGCGACCAGGCGCAGCAGCTCCTGGTCGGCCGGGTTGAGAGTGGCGAAGGCCGCCGAGATCTCGGGAGGTGCCTCGGGCGCGGTGACGATGGCGCCGCCGAGCTCATGACGCAGCCGGGCGGCCAGGTCAGCGCTGCGGCGGTCCGCGCGGTACTGGTTGGCCAGCACGTTGCGGGCCACCCCGAACAACCAGGCGCGGCCGTTGCCGGGCGGCAGGTCGTCGAACCGTCGCCACGCGACCAGGAAGGTGTCCGCCACCACGTCGGCGGCCGTCTCCGGCTGACCGGTGCGGCGCAGGGCGTACCGCAGCAGATCCTCGTAACAGGCCCGGTAGAGGCGTTCGAAGTCGGCGGCATCGGATGTGCGGGCCAAGGCGGCTCCCTCAGTCGGTGATACCGGTCAGGTCCTGCCCGGCACCCCGTACATGTCTGTCGCCCCGGCACTATTTCACCGGAACTTCGCCGCCGGGTCGCGTGAGCGGGACGTCAGCGCGGCGACAGCGGGCGCCCGTATGCTTCGCGCGGTCCGACATGAGCGAGGGCGTCCGGAAGGGGAGCCGCCGTGATCCGCGTGCTGCTTGCCGAGGATGTGCGCATGCTGCGGGAGGCGCTGGTCGGCGTGCTCAACCTCGCCGACGACATCGAGGTCGTCAGTGCCGTCGAGGCCGGCGACGCCATCGTGACCACCGCGCTGCAGGTCCGCCCGGACGTGGCCGTCATCGACATCGAACTGCCCGGCCTGGACGGGATCAGCGCGGCCGCCCAGCTGCACCAGTGGCTGCCGGACTGCAAGACCCTGATCGTGACCGGCGCCGCCCGCCCGGGCAACCTGCGCCGCGCCCTCGCGGCCAAGGTGGCCGGCTTCATGGGTAAGGACGCCTCGCCGGAGGACCTGGTCGCGGCGGTGCGCACGGTGGCCGGCGGGGGCAGGGTTCTCGACCCGCAGCTGGCGTTCGCGGCCCTGGACGTGGCCGGCAACCCGCTGAGTGAGCGTGAGTGCGACGTGTTGCGGCTGACCGCGTCCGGCGCCGAACCGACCGAGGTCGCCGAGCGGCTGGGCCTGTCGTACGGGACGGTCCGCAACTACCTGGCCACGGCCGTCACCAAGCTGGGCGCCCGCAACCGGGTCGACGCGATCCGGATCGCCGGCGAGGCCGGCTGGCTCTGACGCTACCCGGCGACGGAGACCACGGTGTCGGGCAACCGCCCTTCGGGCCCACCGGTACGGATCTCGGCGACGAGGGTGAACCGGTCGCCCTGACGCTGCACCTCCAGGCGGCCGCCGGCCTCGCGTGCCCGCGACTGGAGGTTCGCCAGCCCGTTGCCGGCTGTAGCACCGGCCGGCGCGGACGAGACGCCGTCGTTGGTGATCCGCAGCCGGATGCCCCCGGGCACCGGCCGGGTCTCGATCTCGCAGGTCGTGGCCCGGGCGTGGCGTACGACGTTGGTGACCGCCTCGCGCAGGACGATCGCCAGTGGCGACTCCACCGACGGCTCGGGCCTGGCGTGCAGCTCGACCGCGACCCGGGTCCCGGCGGCGGTGAGCATCGCGCGGGCACTCTCCACCTCGTCGGTGAACGACAGCCCGGCCGGCTCGGCGGTGATCGACCGCAGCGACCGCAACGCCTCCTCGGCGACCTGGCCCGCCTCGGCCAGCTGGACCCGCGCCGCGCTCGGATCGGTGCCGGTCAGCCGGCCGCCGAGGTCGGCCTTGAGCGCGATCGCGGCGAGATGGAAGCCGAGCAGGTCATGGGTGTTACGGGCGATGCGGAGCCGCTCACGCAGCACCGCGAGCCGGGCCAGCTCCCGGCGCGCGACGACCAGCTGCTCGGCGGCGAGCGGGAGCCGGCACAGCGCGGCGACCGCGACCATCGTCAGCAAAGTCCAGGGCAGGGAGAGGATCATCCAGAGCACCACTGCCTGCGGCGCGCTGGCGGTGAGGTCGACTCCGCTGTGGTGCAGGGACACGAGTGCGGAGACCAGGATCATGCCGCCGGCCACGGCCCACGACCACGGCCGGCGCACGTGGAAGAGCACGACGCCAGCGACCGGGCCCGCGTACGGCAGCGCCGGCACGTTCTCACCCCCGACGACCGTGAGCGCGCCGAGCAGCAGAATCTGCAGGATGAGGGTCCACCGCCACCCCGGCGGCGCGTTGCCGGAGCGGGGCCGGACGTGGTGCAGCTGCAGCAGACTCAGCGGTAAGACCAGAGCGATGATGCAGATCAGCCGGGGCGTGGTGACCGGCTCGACGAAGGACCATGACCCCTGCGTCCGGGCCAGGGTGGTGACGAAGAGGTCGAGCTCCAGCACGGCCACGATCCACCACGCCAGCCAGGGTGCGGCGGCAACCGAGCGCGGGCTGCGCGTGCCGCCGGAACGATGGGCCTGGACGGGGATCCGTACGTCGATCCCGCTCGTGGTGTCCGGCCCGGACTCGGTCCGGAGCCGGCCGCCGAGCCGCTCGACCTCCTCGGCGATGCCGTCCGGAGCCGGCCGGCCGGGCTCGCCGCCGGTGAAACCCACCCGCAGCCACGCCGAGCCGTCCAGCTCGATCCGGCAGCTCAGTGGGGGTGTGGCCCGCAGCGCGTTGATGACTGTGCGGCGCAGGATCGACCCCAGCAGGGCTTCGACCGGTCCGGGCAGGTCCCCGGGCACC
>NZ_JBEZGQ010000987.1:0-3074 GCF_040650095.1 Actinoplanes sp. NPDC048791
CGGACCGCTCGGCCAGCTTCTCGGCGTGGGCTTGCGCTGCGAGGCACCGGCGGCCACGGCTCCGGTCACCACCAGGGCGGCGGCGGTGCCGGTGACGGCAACGGCGAGGATCGATCGGCGGGACAGTCCCATTGCGCGACTCCATCAGGATGTGCGGATGGTGCATGACGCAGACCGAGACGGCCCGCCGCGGGAAAAGGTTGCTGCAACCTTTCCGGGCCCTGACCCGTCTTGGCCGTCGTGGGAGTGAGAGGCGACGATGAGTTCGTCGAGTTCGCGCAGGCGAACTCGGCCCGGCTGCAACGCGCCGCGTACCTGTTGACCGGTGACCGGCATCAGGCCGAGGACGCGGCCCAGGCCGCCCTGGTCCGGGTGTACGCGGCCTGGGGCCGGGTGCGCCGCAAGGACCCGTACGCGTACGCCCGCACGGTCCTGGCCAACCTCGTCACGGACCAGTGGCGCCGCCCGATCCGCGAGTACGCGACCGAGGAGCTCCCCGAACGACCACTACCCCGGGACCTGGCCGACGACGTGACCCGGCGCCGCTGGCTGATCGGCGCACTGCAGACGCTGTCACCCCGCGAGCGCACCGTGGTCGTGCTGCGGCACTTCTTCGACGCCACCGAGGTCGACGTGGCCCGCGAGCTCAATCTGTCCCTCGGCACGGTCAAAAGCCTCAACTCGCGGGCGCTGGCCAAGCTGCGGGTCTCCATCCCGGCACCCCGGCGCGCGGAAAGCGGAGTACGCCCATGAACAACCTCGACGACCTGAGAGACGCCATGCACTCCACGCCGGACTTCGAACCCAAGTCGCTCGACCTCGCCGCCGTGATGACCGCCGGTGGCCGGTTGCGCCGCCGGCGCCGGGCCACGGTGGGCGCCGCCTCCGGGGTGGCGGTGCTGGTCCTGCTCGTGGGCGGTTTCCAGCTGGTCCGCCCGGAGGCGTCGCAGCCGGGGGTCGCCGCGGCGGGTCAGCCGTCGAGTGCCGCGCCGGCGAAGACCGCGGATCCGTCGGCCACCGCGGTCCACGAGGATCCGGACGAGCCGATCACCGGGGAGGCGTTCGGCGACGTCGTCGACACCGGGATGAAGGTCGACGGGCTGGACCGGCTGCTGTGGATGCAACGGGTCGACGAGCCGGTCCTGCCGGACACCACCGTCGGGATCGCCACCGGCTGGCGCACCACCGCGGGTCAGCTCGTCGTCGACGTCGTCAACAACGAGGTGGAGGGCTCGGACCGGGCACCGGGCTTCCACGCCCTGGAGATGGCCATGGTCGTCAACGACAAGCCGAGTCCCGCCTTCGGCTACTACGTCGGTGATGCGGCGAAGATCACCGTGACCGCGGACGGCCGGACAGTCCGGGCCGAACAGGCCACCTGGAGCGAGGACCGGTCGATCGTGCTGTTCTGGTTCCCCCTGAACAAGGTCAAACCGACCAGCAAGGTCGGTAAGGCGACCGCCTTCGACGACAACGGCCGCAAGCTGCCGGCCGGCAACGCCACCTTCGGCGTGGGGTAAGCCTGTCCTCGTTCATGATCATCGGGTTTACTGCTGTACATGAGCATCATCTCCCCCGGGTTCGGCGGGCGGCGCCGCTCCTCGCAGCCGGACCTGCCGCCCGGGCAGTACCTCACCCATGACTTCCCGGTGCTCTCGGCCGGACCGACGCCACGGATCCCGCTCGACCGCTGGCAGTTCACGGTCACCGACGAGACCGGCGCCAAGCACAGCTGGTCCTGGGCGGAGTTCCAGGCCCTGCCGGCCGAGGACGTCACGGTCGACATCCACTGCGTCACCAAGTGGTCCAAGCTCGGCACCACCTGGCGGGGCGTCTCGATCGACACCCTGTTCGAGAACGTCGAGACCACCGCCGACTACACGATGGTGCACGGCTACGGCGGCTACACGACCAACGTGCCGCTGGAGGACCTGCTCGACGGCAAGGCCTGGGTGGCGTACCAGTTCGACGGCGAGCCGCTCGCGCCCGAGCACGGCGGCCCGGCCCGGCTGGTGGTCCCGCACCTGTACTTCTGGAAATCGGCCAAGTGGGTCAACGGCATCGAGATGCTCCAGCAGGACGAGCCGGGCTTCTGGGAAGAGGCCGGCTACCACATGTACGGAGACCCATGGCGCGAACAGCGTTACCAGGGCGACTGAGCCGACCCGCGGCGGAAAACCCATGACAAATCGTCGTTTGGTCTGGCGGGCCGCTGTTCTCGAAGCGGCTCGTCAGGAGACACCGTCCGCGCGGACTCTGGTGCTGCGGGTGCCGGACTGGCCGGGGCACCTGCCCGGTCAGCACGTCGACGTGCGGCTGACCGCCCCGGACGGCTACTCGGCCCAGCGCAGCTACTCGATCGCCTCGGCCTGGCAGGACGGCGGCACGGTCGAGCTGACCGTGCAGCGCGTGGAGGACGGCGAGGTCTCGTCCTATCTGGCCGAGGACCTGCAGGTGGGGCAGCCGCTGGAGCTGCGCGGCCCGGTCGGCGGCTGGTTCGTGTGGCGCAACGCGCCGCCGCCGGTGCTGCTGCTGGCCGGCGGCTCGGGCGTCGTACCGCTGATGGCGATGATCCGGGCCCGCGGCGACGTACGCGGCCGGCAGCCGTTCCGGCTGATCTACTCGGTCCGCACCCCGCAGGACGCCCTGTACGCCGACGAGCTGGCCCGCCGGGTCCGCGACGATCCGGGGCTGGACGTCCGTTTCGTCTACACCCGCAAGGCCCCCGACGGCTGGCCCGATCCACCGGGCCGGCTCACCGTGGCGACGATCAACACGTACGGCTGGCCGCCGGACTTCGCGCCGGACGTGTTCGTCTGCGGCCCGACGTCGTTCGTGGAGGCGGCGGCCGACATCCTCGTCGCGCTGGGGCACGACCCGAAGAAGATCCGCACGGAACGATTCGGAGGGACGTCATGACCGAGCACGAGCTGGACGGCAACGCGATGGCCGGGGATCTGCGCGAGGTCTTCGCGGTCGATGTGACCACGGCGGTGGCCACCTGCGGCGGGTGCGGGGAGCCGAGCGTCGTGGCGCGGCTGCGGGTGTGGGGGCCGGCGCCCGGCCTGGTGGCC
>NZ_JBEZGQ010000988.1:0-3069 GCF_040650095.1 Actinoplanes sp. NPDC048791
GAGGCCTTGAGCAGAGCGACGGGTCGGAAGCCTCCGAACGCGCGAACGGCCTGCGGCCGGCGGCGGCGCGGTGTCGTAGATGAATGTGCGACCAGTGTCGATCAGGTGCCGGATTAGCGCGGCCGGACCGGCGACCACGCCACCCGCGCCGCCCAGGGACTTCGACAGGGTCGCCGTCACGACGACGTCCGGCCGGCCGGCCAGGCCCGCCGCCGCGACACCGCCCGCGCCCTCGGCGCCGAGCACACCCACCGCGTGGGCGTCGTCGACCAGCAGCAGTGCGTCGCGGGCGGAAGTCACCGCGTGCAACTCGGCCAGTGGCGCGAGGTCGCCGTCCACGGAGAAGACCGACTCGGTGACGAACACGGCGGGTCGGCCGGGGTGGGCGTCGAGGATCACCGCGAGGGCGGCCGGGTCGGCGTGCGGGGCGACGACCACCTCGGCGCCCGAGCTCTTGCAGCCATCGATCAGCGACGCGTGGTTGTAACGGTCCGAGACGAGCAGGGTCTCCGGGCCGGCCAGCGCGCGGACCGCACCCAGATTGGCCAGGTAGCCCGAGGAGTACACCAGCGCCTGCTCCGCGCCGAGCCAGTCGGCCAGGTCGGTCTCCAGGGCGGCGTGGGCCCGGGTCGAGCCGCGGACCAGCCGCGAACCGGTGGCGCCCAGGCCGTACTCCTGCAGGGCCCGGACCGACGCCGCGATCACCTCGGGGTGCACGGCCAGGCCGAGATAGTCGTTGCCGGCCAGGTCGACGACCCGGTCGTCGGCCGGTCGCGGCCGCAAGGTCCTGGTCAGCCCGGCCTTGGCCCGCGTGCGGGCCTGGCGCTCGAGCGCCTCCTGCCAGCCCGCCAAAGCACCCTCACCCTCATCGCCGGAACCCCGTCCGCCGGGCAAACTATCACCCGGCTCCGACATCCCGGCCGGGCGGAACGCCTTGTAGGGTACGGGCATGCCAGAGATCCTCGACCGGGCCCGGGCCCGGGTTCTTGCCGATGGTGCCGGGCTCGACGAGGCGGGGATCCTCGAGGTGCTGCGGCTGCCCGACGAGGATCTGCCGGAGCTGCTCCAGGTGGCGCACGACGTCCGGATGAAGTGGTGCGGCCCGGAGGTCGAGGTCGAGGGCATCGTGTCGCTCAAGACCGGCGGCTGCCCCGAGGACTGCCATTTCTGCTCGCAGTCCGGCCTGTTCACCTCGCCGGTGCGCGCGGTCTGGCTCGACATCCCCTCGCTGGTCGAGGCGGCCAAGCAGACCGCGGCGACCGGGGCGACGGAGTTCTGCATCGTGGCCGCCGTGCGCGGGCCCGACCAGCGGCTCATGGCGCAGATGCGCGAGGGCGTCAAGGCGATCAAGGAGGCCGTCGACATCCAGGTCGCGGCCAGTCTGGGCATGCTCACCCAGGAGCAGGTCGACCAGCTCGTCGACATGGGCGTGCACCGCTACAACCACAATCTCGAGACCTGCCAGTCCTACTTCCCGAACGTGGTGACCACCCACTCGTGGGAGGAGCGCTGGGGCACGCTCAAGATGGTGCGCGACTCCGGCATGGAGGTCTGCTGCGGCGGCATCCTCGGCCTGGGCGAGTCCGTCGAGCAGCGGGCCGAGTTCGCCGCGCAGCTCGCCGAGCTGGACCCGCACGAGGTCCCGCTGAATTTCCTCAACCCGCGCCCGGGCACCCCGCTGGGCGACCGCCCGGTGGTGGAGGGCAAGGACGCGCTGCGCGCGATCGCCGCCTTCCGGCTGGCGATGCCCAGAACCATCCTGCGGTACGCGGGCGGCCGCGAGATCACCCTGGGCGACCTCGGCACCCGCGACGGCCTGCTCGGCGGCATCAACGCGGTGATCGTCGGCAACTATCTGACGACGCTGGGCCGCCCGGCCACTTCCGACCTGGAGCTGCTGCAGGAGCTGAAGATGCCGGTCAAGGCGCTCTCGGCGACGCTGTGACGGTCCTGGTGTATTGCGACCGGTGCGGTCAGCCGGCCGCGGAGGGTGACCACTCCGCGTGCGCGGCGGCCCGGGAGCTGGAGCCGCCCCGTTTCTGCCCGGACTGCCGGCGCCGGATGAAGGTGCAGGTCGTGCCGACCGGCTGGACGGCGACCTGCGTCGAGCACGGCGTGCGTCACTCGTAAGCAGACCCATCGGCGACGACGGACCTCGTGGGAGGCCCGCCGTCGCCGCTCTCACCCGTCACCCGGAGGTGGCAGGAGTCTCGTCGCTCGCCGACCGGTGACCCGCGACCGGCAGGGTCAGGGTCAGCAGCGCCCCGTCACGGTCGCCGCCGTCCGCGACGCCGAAGCGGCGCAGCGTGCGGAGCATCGCGACGTTGTCGGCACCGGTGTGCGCCACCAGGGCCGAGAAGTTCATCCGGGCCGCCCAGGCGGTCAGCCGGCGCAGCAGCACCGTGCCGATGCCCCGGCGCTGCCAGGCGTCCTGCACCAGCAGGGCCACCTCGCCGAGGTCGCCCTCGGTGAGCAGGTTGGCCATCGCGACGACCCGTTCCTCGCCGGTGGCCGGGTCGACGTGCAGGGCGAGCAGGGTCAGGCCGTTCGCCGGCTCGAGCATCCGGCGCAGGCGGGCCTCCGAGGGCATCTGCCCGCCACCGAGATAGCGGCGCCGGCGCGACAGCAGGGAGCTGTGGGCGTGCATGCGGCGTACGCCTTCGACGTCATCGCCGGTCGCAGCGCGGATCAGCAGCTCGGCGCCGTCCGGCAGCAGGAGCGTGGTCTGGTCGGTGGTCCGTCGCACCAGGGCGCCGCTGACCTCGACCAGCGCCTGGGCCCGGGCGTACTCGGCCGGGGTGAAGGCCGGCGCCGGCCGCAGCACCTCGTAGCTGCCGCCGGCCCGGTCGATGAGCGTCATCCGCTCCTCGTCGAAGCCGTGCAGCACCACCGTGCCCTCGGGCCGCCAGCGCACCTCGGCCGCGTCGAGCAGGGTGACCAGAGCCTCGCCCAGCGAGTCCGGGTCGTGCACCAGCCGGCCGGCCAGCGCGAGGGCCCGGGTCGGCTGGTCGGCCAGGCCCTGGGCCTCGGCCCGCGTGACGAAGGCGTCGCGCCCCCGGCCACGGGCGA
>NZ_JBEZGQ010000989.1:0-3064 GCF_040650095.1 Actinoplanes sp. NPDC048791
CGTCGGCGACCATCTCGAGCAGCAGGTGTACGGCGTCGAGCGGCGCCCGGCTGCGCAACGGCCGCGGCACCGCCCGGTAGAACGCGGTGAACGACTCCATGACCACGTCGTGCCGGTGCCGCAGGTGGGTCTGCTCGTGCGCGATCACCGCGGCCACCTGCTCGGCATCGAGGACCCGCAGCGCGCCGTCACTGAGCACCACCCGCGGCGAGCGCCCAGGCAGGCAGTACGCGAAAGGCAGCGGCCCGTCCAGCACCCGCAGCCCGGCAGGCACCTCGGCCGGCAGCTCGCCGTGTCGCTCGGCACTGTCCAGCAGGTCGACCAGCAGCCGGTGCCGGGACCGGCGCGCCCGGGACCGGATGCTCACCCGGACGAGCGACACCAGCAGCCGCACGATGATCACCGCGGCAATCACCAGCGCGAAGATCAGCGCAGCCGCTCCCACCGGCCGGTCCGAACCCAGCTCACTGACCAGCTCCTGCGGTCCGGCCAGCACCACGCCCAGCGCGCAGAGCACCCCGGTGAGAGTGATGCTCTGCCAGAGCGCGACGGCCGCGGCGGGCGCGCGGTCAGGCCAGCGCGCGCCGGCCAGGATGCCCGGCACGACCAGCGACAAGGTCAGCCCCAGCGCACCGAGCAGCAGGGCGGTCACGGCGCTACGCCCGGGTCCTTCCGTGCCGCCTCGATGGCGGCGGTCAGGGCCGACGGGTCGATCCGGCCGACGAAGTGCGCCAGGGCCGCGTCGCGGACGCCGTCGGGAGCCGCGCTGAGGGCGTCGAGCATCAGGGCGGCGGTCATCTCCTCCCGCGACTGCGCGGGGGCATAGCGGTACGCCCGGTCGGCGCGCTGCTGGGTGACGACACCCTTCTTGGCCAGCCGGTCCAGCACGGTCATCACGGTCGTGTACGCCAGCTCGCGGTCGCGGCTCAGCCGTTCGTGCACCTGGCGCACGGTCAGCGGCTCGCCGGCGTTCCACAACTGCGTCATGACCTCACGTTCGAGGTCTCCCAAAGCCATGTGACCCACTCTACTGCACAGCGTCGTACTACGAGGCGTAGTATCTACTACGGAACGTCGTAGAGGGGGCCATCCGTGGACGTGCTCGAGCTGACCCGGCTGCAGTTCGCGGTCGTGACGATCTACCACTACTTCTTCGTGCCGCTGTCGATCAGCCTGGCCGCGACCGCCGCCGGCCTGCAGCTCACCTGGCTGCGTACCGGTCAAGAGCGCTACCTGCAGCTCACCAAGCTGGTCGGCAAGCTGCTCATCGTCACCTTCGCGGTCGGCGTGGTCACCGGGCTGGTGCAGGAGTTCCAGTTCGGGATGGGCTGGAGCAACTTCGCCCGCTTCTACGGCGACGTGTTCGGCCCGACGCTGGCGATCGAGGGGATGCTCGCCTTCTTCCTGGAGGCGACGTTCCTGGCGCTCTGGTACTTCGGCTGGGACCGGCTGCCGCGCAAGCTGCACGCCGCCACCATCGTCATCGTCGCGGCCGGCACCGTGATGTCCGCGTTCATCATCCTGGCCGCCAACTCGTTCATGCAGAACCCGGTCGCGTACTCGCTGGACCCGGTGACCGGGCGGGCGCACCTCGACGACTTCGGCGCGCTGCTGCTCAACAAGGTCAACCTGGCCGCGTTCCCGCACACGCTGGCCGGGGCGGTGATGGCCGGCGGGTCGCTGCTCCTGGCCATCGGCGTGTGGCGGCTGCGGGCCGGGGGCGAGGCGGCATTCCGTACGCTGGCCCGGCTCGGCGCCTGGCTGACGCTCACCGGGGGCGCCCTCACCGCCCTGACCGGCGACCACCTCGGCAAGGTCATCACCGAGGTGCAGCCGATGAAGATGGCCGCCGCCGAGGCCCTGTACGCGACCACCACCGGCGCGCCCTTCTCGGTCTTCGCGGTCGGCGGCCCGGACGGCGGCGAGCCGTTCTTCAGCCTGGAGATCCCCCGCCTGCTGTCCATCCTGGCCAAGGGCGACCCCGGCGCGACCGTGCAGGGCATCGACGACCTCCAGGCCCAGTACGCCGCCCAGTTCGGCCCGGGCAGCTACATCCCGATGATCCCGGTGGCCTTCTGGACGTTCCGGCTGATGATCGGCATCGGCATGCTGGCAGCGGCCGTCGCGGCGTACTACCTGTGGAGCACCCGGCGCGACCGGCAGGCGCACCGGCTGCTGATCCGCTTCCTGCCGCTGATCCCGATCCTGCCCGCCGCGGCCAACACGTTCGGCTGGATCTTCACCGAGACCGCCCGCCAGCCCTGGCTCGCGTTCGGCATCTCCCGGGTCGCCGACGGCATCTCCCCCGGCCTGACCCGCGGCGAGGTGCTCGTCTCCCTGATCGGCTTCGCCGTCGTCTACGGCATCCTCGCCGTCGTCTGGCTGCGGCTGGTCCGCCACCTGTCCCGGCAACCGCTCGAAGCCGCCGCGCCCGCCGCATCCGCCGGCGAGCAGGCCCC
The DNA here is from genome assembly GCF_040650095.1 of Actinoplanes sp. NPDC048791. Classification (NCBI taxonomy): domain Bacteria; kingdom Bacillati; phylum Actinomycetota; class Actinomycetes; order Micromonosporales; family Micromonosporaceae; genus Actinoplanes; species Actinoplanes sp. NPDC048791. The sequence goes on from NZ_JBEZGQ010000989.1 coordinate 2,460, forward strand.
CGAGCGCGAACCCGTCCCGGTCTACTGAGGAATCACCATGATCACACTCTGGTTCGCGCTGGTCGTGCTCTGCTGGGTGCTGTTCTTTGTCCTGGAGGGCTTCGACTTCGGCGTCGGCCTGCTCTCCCCGGTCGTCGGCCGCGACGACCACGAGCGGGGAGCCGTCGTCCGCACCGTCGGCCCGTTCTGGGACGGCAACGAGGTCTGGCTGGTCGCCGCGATCGGCGTGACCTTCGCGGCCTTCCCCGACTGGTACGCCGCCCTGCTCTCCGGCCTCTACCTGCCGATGGTGGCCCTGTTGCTGCTGCTCGCCGTCCGCGGGGTGGCGCTGGAGTTCCGCGGCAAGGGCGACGGGCCACGCTGGCGCCGCCGCTGCGACGCGGCGCTGGCGGCCAGCTCGGCCGGCATCGTGCTGCTCTGGGGAGCCGTGCTGGGCGTGCTCACCCACGGCCTGGCCCTCGGCCCGGACGGCCAGGTCACCGGTACGGGTCTGAGCCGCAGCACCGCGGCCCTGGTCAGCTGGCCGGCCCTGGCCGGGGCGGGCGCGGCCCTGTTCGCCGCCCTGCTGATCGGGGCGATGTTCCTGACCCTGCGCACCACCGGCC
>NZ_JBEZGQ010000990.1:0-3063 GCF_040650095.1 Actinoplanes sp. NPDC048791
GGGCGGCCGGCGCCACGCCGGCCGGTCCGGTCCGAATGCAGAGAGGCACGTGCCGACGCTGGCCACGTGCCGGTGATACGCCCGGTAGGCCTCCGGTAGATCGAGATATGACGATGTAACCGTTCGCCCCGGGGGGTCGGGAGAGCGCAGGGGCCGGGAAAGCGCAACGGCCGATCTGTCGCCGGGGTTCTTGTTACTCTGACAGCAAGGTGGCCGCCATGAACCCGATCGTGATCCTCACCGCCCTGGAGGTCGAGTACGCCGCCGTCCGGGCCACGCTCGCCGATCTCCGTCAGCCGCCGCCGGTCTCCGGCACCCGCTTCGAGATCGGCTCGCTCGGCGGAGGTGCGGGCGAAGTTGTGCTGGCCCTCACCGGTGCGGGCAACCACGGGTCGGCCGTCATCGCCGAGCGGGCCATCCGCGAGTTCACCCCGGCCGCCGTCCTCTTCGTCGGCGTGGCCGGGCGGCTGCACCCCGGCCTGGCGCTGGGAGACGTCGTGGTGGCCACCCATGTGTACGCGTACCACGGTGCTGCCGCCCGTACCGGTGGTCTGAAGTCCCGGCCCCGGGTCTGGGAGCTCGACCACGGCATCGATCAGGCCGCCCGCCAGATCGCCCGACGGGTGGATCGGGCCCGCAATCTCCGCGTGGGCGCGGAGGGCCCGCGGGTGCACTTCGGACCGGTGGCGTCGGGCGAGGTCCTGCACGACGCGAAGGTCTCCCAGCCGCTGCGGTGGCTCCGGGAGCACTACGACGACGCGCTGGCCATCGAGATGGAGGCCGCCGGGGTCGCCAAGGCCGGGCACCTCAGCGCGGCCCCGGTGGCCGTCGTGCGGGCGATCAGCGACTTCGCCGACGGCACGAAGTCCGGCACCGACGGCGAGCAGTGGCAGGCGAAGGCGGTGCGCAACGCGGCGACCTTCGCGACCGCCCTGGCCGCCGACCTGATCGCGCACCATCCGGGCCGGGCCGGACAGGACCGTTACAGACCGGAGGTTCAGGTGAGCACGAAGGGCGGCAGCCACGGCGTGGTGGCCGGGATCATCAACGGCGGCGTCCACAACGACCAGCGGACCGGCCCGGCCTGGCGTGAGGAAAGAGGCTGGTCGTGAACGGCGACGGCGGTGGCCCGACAGTCACGGCGAACGGCGGCAGCCACGGCGCGGTGGCCGGCACCGTCCACGGCGGCGTCCACAACAACTACTACCAGGTCCCGCGGGGCGCCTCGCCGTGGGAGAAGTTCGACATCGCGCTGCGCTACCTCGCCTCGGGACAGGCCACGACCGCGCGCAAGCTGCTGGCCGAGGTCACCGTCGAGATCCGCGGCTCGACCAAGGTGTGGTTCCACTGGCTGCTCGCGTTCTTCAGCGAACGGACGCTGTGGGAGCTGACGGTCGAGGACCGGGCCGCGCACAAGGCAGCCCTCGACCAGATCGACGAGCTGCCGCGGGAGTACTGGACGCCGGGCATCGACGCGATCCGGCACCTGGTGTCCGCCAGCAAGTCCCGCAACGCCGACCACGCCGCGATCACGCTGGTCCGGCGCGAGATCGAGGACCTCGACGCCGCGATGCGCAAGGAGGTGCTGCGGCACCTGGAGCGGGTCCTGCAGGGCTCGCTCAAGGACGAGCTGTGGCACGAGGACGTCCGGCAGGCCGAGGCCGGCCGGTGCGCCGAGCGCCGCCGGGAGCGGGTGTGGAAGTTCTTCGAGCCCGACCCGGCGCAGCCCCGGACCCGGCCGGTGCGCCCGGTCGACGTCTCCGGCGGCGACCTGGCCGCCGCCTCGGTGCTGGCCACCGCCGTCTCGGGTGCCGTCGCGATGATCGGCTGGCTCGCGCTCCAGCGCGACGACACTTCCGCGATCATCGCGCTCACGGTGGCCCTGATCGCGGCCGGCGTCGCGGTCACCAACGGCGCGGAGTGGCGGTTCCGCGTCGACCGGCTGCGCGCGGAGAAACGGCAGCTACGGGCGCAACGGCTGCCCAGCGACGCCGCCCGCCCGGGCGGTTTCACCTATCAAGTGGACCGGCTCTACATGCGGTACGCCGACAGGTACGCCCCCAAAGGCCCCGACCGGGCCGCCTGGCTCGTCGACGCGTACGGGCCGATGAGCCGGCTCCGCGACGAACTGGTCGAGGTCTACCGCGAGAAGCGGGTCAAGGCCGAGGCCGTCAAGTGGCTCATCCGGTTCCAGGTGCGCGAGCTGCGGCGCGAGTGGGACGCCGGGGCGCTCGTCGAGCAGCATCGCCGCTGGACCGTCCCCGCGGCGGTGAAGGCCTTCACCATCACCGCGGCTCTGATGGTGGCAGCCGGCCTGATGTGGGGGATCCAGTCCGCCGCCCGGCAGAACCTGCTCCAGACCGCCGGAGCTCTCGTCGCGCTCATCGCCGCGGGCTGGACGGTGGCGATCGTCGGGCTGCGGATCCTGGCGGAGAACAAGCGGGTGGTGGTCGACGAGTCCGAACGCGAGCAGCGCGAGACGACGTACTGGTTCGAGTACCAGCGGTGGGAACGGCGGCTCTCCGACCGGCCCCAGGACATGGAGATGGCGCAGTGGCTGGACTGCGACCGCCGGATCCTGTTGCAGCACGCCCTCGCGGCGTACCAGCTGAAGTGGAGCGACATCAGCGCGTACGCGTCGATGGAGGCCCGCGGCGACGGCAGCAAGCGGGCCCGCGCGAAGAACGGCCCGTGGCGGTACTCCCGCTACAAGCTGCTGGTGTTCCTGCTGACCGCCGACGGGGTCCGGCAGATCTCCGTCGACCTGGACTTCGCGCAGACCACCTTCCACCACTGGGAGCGCACCAACTACCGCTACGACGCCGTGGCCGCGGTCCGGGTCACGACGCTCGACAACGGCGCCCGCGAGTTCCAGCTGTTCCTGGTCAACGGCGCGGACATCGAGGTCGCGGTGACCGAGCCGGGGCAGGCCGGCGCGGACGAGGACTCGCGCATCCTGGCCGACGGCGCGCAGGACGCCACGGGGCTGCGCAACACCCTGTTCGTGCTCGAGGGCGTCGCCGCCGAGGGGCGCAGCTGGTGGGCCGGGCCGGCGTACCGGCG
>NZ_JBEZGQ010000991.1:0-3059 GCF_040650095.1 Actinoplanes sp. NPDC048791
CGGGCGTGGCCCGGCCGCCGTCGCGGCCCCCCGCGTCGTAGCCTCACTCGTCTCAACACCACCCCTACCCCGCGCAGTCACCTGTGATGCCCACCCGGGATCGCCCGCGCCCCTTGCCCCCGCTTCGACGATGGGGCTTGGGCAGACGCTAGGGAACGGCTCACCTACATGTCAACAGTGTGACGGCGAGATTTCCTCAGTCGCGGGAAGAGCAGCTGTCCCGCTCGACGATGGTCGGCGCCAGCAACCGGGTGCCCGGCGTACGGCGGCCGTCCAGCAGGTTCATCGCGGTCTCCACGGCCAGCGTCCCGACGTCGTGGGCGGGGATGTCGGCCGAGGTCAGCCGGACCGGCAGGCTCACCGCCACGTCGCGCGGGCACACCGCGACGATGGACAGGTCCTCGGGCACCCGGCGGCCGCTGGCGCGCAGCTCCTCCAGCAGCGGCACCAGTGCCTCCTCGTTGTGCACGACCAGCGCCGACACCTCCGGCAGCTCGGCGTCGATCTCGGCGAGGCACTCGCGCACTCCCGCGGCGCCCGGCCCGCACGGATGGGCGACCGTGTCGAGCCCCAGCTCGGCCGCGGCGTCAGTGAAGCCGGTCAGGAACCGCGAGGCGTACGTGGTGCCGCGCTCGTACACGGCCGGGGACGGGCCGACGAGGGCTATCTTGCGGTGCCCGTGCCCGGCCAGGTGCTTCAGGCACTCGGCCGCGGTGGCCGCGAAGTCCAGGTCGACGCAGGCGATGCCGGCCGCGTCGTCGGGCAGCCCGATCAGCACCGAGGGCTGCTTGAGCCGGCCCAGCGCCGGGATCCGGACGTCGTCGCGCTCGACGTCCATCACGATCAGCGCGTCGACCATGGTGGCGCCGGCGACGCGTTCCAGGCCCGCGGTGCCCTCGTCCTTGGTCAGCAGCAGCACGTCGTGGTTGTACGTGCGCGCCGCGGTCACCACCGCCGTCACGAACTGCATGATGACCGGCACACTGACGTCCACCCGCAACGGCACCACCAGGGCCAGCACGCTGGTGCGGCTGCTGGCCAGGGCGCGGGCCCCGGCGTGCGGGTGGTAACCCAGCTCGGCGATGGCCGCCTTGACCCGGGCCTGGGTCTCGGCGGAGATCGGCCGGCGCCCGCTGAGCACGTACGAGACCGTGCTCATCGAGACGCCCGCCGCCCGGGCGACGTCGCTGATCGTCGGCATCGCCCTCCCCGTTCTGCTCGCTGTCGGCCTGCCGATCCTACTGACCGTCACCACGTGCACCCCGGCACCGCCGCGCCGGGGTGCCGGTGATCACCCGGCCGCCCGGAAGGTGGCCAGCCGTACCCCCTCACCGAGGACCAGATACACGTCGTGCCGGCCCCGGACCCGGTCCAGCCGGGCGTTGACCGAGGCATACGTGTACTTGTCGCCGGTGCTCGCCACGGTGGCCGTGCCCAGCAACCGGCCGGTCGGTGCACCGAGGCGGACCTCGACGGTGCCCGGGCCCGCGCTCGCCTTGGCCACCCGGGCGGTGAAGGCCGTACCGAGCCGCGAGTCCTTGAACGCGATCCAGTCGCCGGCCTTCGCGGCGCCCACCGCGGTGCCGCGCGGCTTGCTCTCATCGACGAGCTGCGCACCGCCGTACGCGTCGAAGCTCTCCGCCCGGGTCGTCCGGGTCAGGTCCCGGGCCGGAATGGTCTCGCCCCGCACCCGCAGCGAGCCGCGCTGCCGGATGTCCGCCGACGAGGAGCCGGCGAGCAGGTCGTGCACGGACGACTCGCTCACCCAGCGGCCCCGGGTGACGTCCCAGTGCGCGAGGTCGGCGAGCGGGAAACTCAGCGTGACGGTCCTGGTGGCGCCGGGCGCGAGGCTGACCCGCTGGAACGCCCGCAGCTGCTTGACCGGCAGTTTGTCCCGCGAGATGCGCTGGTGGCTGTAGAGCTGCACGACCTCGTCCCCGGCCCGGGTGCCGGTGTTGGTCACGTCGACACGAACGGTGACAGTGCCGCCGGACGTGCGGGCGCGCAGCGGTGCATAGCGGAACTTCGTGTAGGACAGGCCGTGGCCGAACGCATAGAGCGGCCGCTGCCTGCTGTACAGGTACGTCTGTTCCGAGGCGATGATGTCGTAGTTGAGCAGGTCGGCCGGGAGCTGGTCGTCCGAGCGGGGCCAGGTCTGGGTGACCCGCCCGGCCGGGTTGACGTCGCCGAAGAGCACGTCGGCCACGGCGTGGCCGGTCTCGGCGCCGGCGTGGGTGGTCCACAGGATCGCCGGTACGTGCTCCTGCTCCCAGGTGATCGAGTCGGGATAGCTGGTCTGCAGCACCACCGTCGTACGCGGATTCGCCTTCAGCACCGCCTCGACGAGCGCGTGCTGGCTCTCGCCCAGCGCCGTCGTGGTGCGGTCGTGCGCCTCGCGCCCGTTGATGAACGGGTTGCTGCCGACCACGACCACCGCGGCGTCGGCGCCGATCACCGCGGCGACCGCCTCGTCCACGCCGCTGCTGATCACCTCGCGGGTGAAGTGCGCGGCGCCCTCGGCGGTGGCGGAACCGAGCGCCAGCTTGCCGTCCGCGCCGACCGTGACGTACGTGTTCGCGCCGAACCAGCTCTCCTTGGTCTCGTAGCCCGCGTAGTGCAGGACGTAGCTGCCGTCGCCCTGCCGCTCGAGCTTGAACTGCTGCTGCACGAACCAGCCGTTGGGCTGCTCGTCGCGGGTCAGCAGCGGACCCCAGTTGTAGCCGAGGTACCGGCCGTTGGCGACGTTGCGCAGCGTGGCGACGCCCTGGCCCCAGTCGACCGTGTCGAACTGCGCGGCCGCGCCCGCGCTCGTGCCGGAGGCGGTGACCGCGTCGGCGTCGGTGGTGCCGGTGGCGGTCACGTACCGGCCCGTGGTGATGTCCTTGAGGGCGATCCGGTCGGCGCCGTCGCTGGTGGTCACACTCTTTGCCCGCTCGCGGATGCCGTCCAGGGCGGTGACCTCGTAGGGGAGCTTGCCGCCGTACCAGTCGGTGTAGAGGGTGTCGGCCAGCGGGCCGACCACGGCCACCTTGCCGCCGGGCCGCAGCGGCAGCGCGCCG
>NZ_JBEZGQ010000992.1:0-3057 GCF_040650095.1 Actinoplanes sp. NPDC048791
CGTCGCCGATGGGGTCGATGCGCACCGGCTGGTCGGTGCGCAGCAGGTCGCGGAACACACCGCGTTCGGTGAGCTCCTGCTCGATGCGTTCGGGCACGTGCCGGCCGAGGATCGTCTCGACCCGCGACGGGTCCGCCTCCTCCTGCCGACCGGAGAAGGCCAGGATGCGGGAGCTGAGGTCCTCGATGGTGATCGGGGCGTCGATGAGCGCGGCGATCGCGTTGGCCACCGCGAACAGGTCGCCGGAGGGCAGCCCGAGCAGCGATTCCGGCTGGGCCACGCCGACCTCGTCCTCGGCGAGCAGGGCACGCAGCATCGCGGCCAGGTGCACCCACGGGGCTCCCCGGCGCAGTCCGAGCAGGACCACCCCGGCCCGGTCGGCGGCCGCCCGCACCGCCGGCGGGGCCGGGACCGACGAGCGCAGGATCAGCGCCACGGCGTCCTGGGCGCCGATCTCGGCGAGGAGCTCGGTGATCGCGGCCGGGTCGCTGACCCCCACGCCCAGCACGAGAGCGTGCGGCGGCAGCACCGGGCTGTCCTCCGGATCGTGGATGACCACCGAACCGACCGGCTCGGCGCGTTCCGGGTCGCCGTGCACGAGCTCCAGGAGCATGGAGCCGAGGTCGTCCAGCACGCGGCCGAGGCTCGCTCGGGGGCGTGCCGAGGGGGCGGGATTCACGGCGATGGGCACTCCCTGGGCCTGGGCGTCGCTCTCACGATAGGGGCCGCGGGCTACCCGCTGCCCACGTTCACATCGAGATCCACTCGACCCGGGTGGTCACCTCGGCCAGCCGGGCCGGATCCGGCGTCACCCCCAGGCCGGGACCGGTCGGCACGGGCAGATGTCCCTGGTCGAGGACGAACGGCTCGGTGATGTCGGCCGCGTAGTAGCGGCCGGAGGCCGACGTGTCGCCGGGCAGCGTGAAGCCGGGCAGCGCGGCCAGGGCCACGTTGGCGGCCCGGCCGAGGCCGGTCTCCAGCATGCCGCCGCACCAGACCGGTACGCCGTGCGCGGCACACACATCGTGGATGCGCCGGGCCTCGAGGTAGCCCCCCACCCGCCCCGGCTTGACGTTCACGATCTGGCAGGCGCCGAGCCGGATCGCGGCCGCGGCGGAGGCGGCGGAGGTGATCGACTCGTCGAGGCAGACCGGGGTACGGATCAGCCGGGCCAGGTCGGCGTGGCCCAGCACGTCCTCCTCGTCCAGCGGCTGCTCGATGAGCACCAGGTCGAACGGGTCGAGGCGGGCCAGGTGCCGGGCGTCGGACAGCGAGTAGGCGGTGTTCGCGTCGGCCTGCAGCAGCACCTGGTCACCGAAGCGCTCACGGACGGCGCGTACCGGCTCGACGTCCCAGCCGGGCTCGATCTTGAGTTTGATGCGGACGTACCCCTCGGCCAGGTAGCCGTCGACGGCGTCGAGCAGCGCCGGGATGCTGTCCATGATCCCGACCGAGACACCGCACGGCACCCGGTCGCGGACGGCGCCCAGCTCCCGGCCGAATGAGCGGCCCCCGGCCCGCAGCTCGGCGTCGAGGACGGCCATCTCCAGGGCCGCCTTGGCCATCCGATGGCCCTTGACCGGGGCGAGAGCCGGGGCGACGGCCAGGGCGTTCGCCGGCGCGGCGGCGGCCAGGGCCGGCACGAGATGGTCGCGGAGCACCCCGGCGGCGGCCTCGGTGTACTCCGAGGAGTACACCGGCGCGGCCATCGCCACGCACTCGCCCCAGCCCTCGGCGTCCTCGGTGACCGCGCGCACGAGCAGGATCTCGCGGCTGGTCACCGTGCCGAACGAGGTACGGAACGGGCCGACGAGCGGCATGGTGAGCCACCGCAGTTCACAGCCGGTCAGTTTCATGAGTCCCTCCGCAGTACGTATCCCCGGGCCCGGTCGAAGCCGACGACAGTGGCGCCCTGGGCCAGCAGGCCCGTCATCGCGTCGCGCACCGCACGCCGCCAGTGTGCGGCCAGGGCCGGGTCGGTGGCCCGCAGCGCGGTGATGTCCCGCGGGACGGCCACCACGCTGGTAGCGCCGTCGAGGCGGCCAAGTTCGGGCGAGCCGTCCGCCGCCGTACCCACGGCCACGACCGCACCGGCGACCGGCGCCGGATCCGTCCGGTGCTCCCCCGACCGGCCGCACGCCTCGGCGACAGCCGGATCCCGCAACGACCACCGGACCAGCAGCCGGTCGGAGTCCCCGTCACCGTTGAGGGTGTCGAGCATGAGCCCGTAGAAGTTCGGCATGTACTCGATCGGGCGGGCGCCCAGCTTCACGACGTTGAAGTAGGCGTTGCGGGCCACCAGCGGGTCGAACGTCCAGGCGACCCGGTCGACGCCGCGGCTCATCGCCCACGCCCGCTGGTGCAGCTTGAGGGCGAAGCCGACCGCGCGCCCGGTCATCTCGGGTGCCACCCCGGCGATGTGGCTGTGCAGGGCATCCTCCGACGGGGCGTGGAAGAAGCCGACGCACGCCCCGACCAGCCGCTCGCCGACGAAGGCGCCGCTGACGTAGTTGCCCGCTTTCCCGAACGCCCGCAGCAGTTCGAGGTTCATCGGCGGGTTGGCGTCGCGGCCCCAGATCCGGGCGAACAGCCGCACCGCCTGGTCGAGGTCGCCGAAGTCGGTCAGGGCGCGCACGTCCACCCCGGCGGACGCCGCGGCGGTCTGGGCCTGGCCGACGGCCTCGTCGACGGCGGCGTCGAGGTGGTTCGGCTCGGGCCCGGTCTGCAGGCCGGCGAGGTTCTCGGGCCTGCTCATCCTGGTCACCGGGCCCCGGTCAGCTCGGCCAGCAACGCGCCGAGCAACGCCGTACGGCCGGGGAGGAACTCCAGCAGGACGTGCTCGTCGTCGGCGTGGGCACCACCGCCGACCGCGCCGAGACCGTCCAGGGTGGGTGTGCCCGTACCGGCGGTCAGGTTGCCGTCGGAGGCGCCGCCGACCGCGGTGGCGGTCAACGCCGGCAGGCCCAGCGAGTGTGCCAGTGCCGTCGCCCGCGCGAACAGTGCCGCGGACGAGGCGGCCTCCAGCGGCGCGCGGTTGGGGCCGCCGGTCACCTCGAG
>NZ_JBEZGQ010000993.1:0-3053 GCF_040650095.1 Actinoplanes sp. NPDC048791
GGCCTGACCAGCCGCCGCGACCCCACGCCGGGCCAACTGGCCCTCTTCTGAGCGTCCCCGGCGCGCGACAGCCGTCCCGGCCCCCGATGACCGCGGTGGACCCGACATGGAATCGGTCGTCCGGAGGGTCGTTGCCCGCGCGGATCGTTGGTAGCGTCGCGCCATGCCGACGGATTCCATCGACCGCGCCCGCCTTCAGGCGCTGACCGAGCGTGAGCGGACCGCCTTCGCCGACCGGCACCCGCGGTCGGCGGCGGCCTACGCCCGCGCCGACCACCTCTTCGGCCGCGTGCCGATGACCTGGATGAACAAGAGCGCGGCCGGCTACCCGGTCTACCTCGACCGGGCCCGCGGGGCCCGGCTCACCGACATCGACGGCCACGAGTACGTGTATTTCTGCCTCGGTGACACCGCCGCGATGGCCGGGCACTCCCCCGCCCCGGTCGTCGCCGCGGTGACCCGTCGTCTGGCCGACCTGGGCGGCGCCAGCACCATGGTTCCCACCGAGGACGCGGCCCTGGTCGGCGCGGAGCTGAGCCGGCGCTTCGGCGTACCGGCGTGGAGTTTCGCCCTCACCGCGACCGACGCGAACCGCTGGGCCATCCGGCTGCTGCGTGCCGTCACGGGCCGCTCGCGCATCCTCGTCAACAGCTACTGCTACCACGGCTCGGTCGACGAGTCCCTGATCGTGGTCGGGCCGGACGGGCGGCCCCGCAGCCGCGAGGGCAACGTCGGCGCGCCCGGTGACGTGACCCTGACCAGCCGGGTCGCCGAGTTCAACGACCTGGACGGGCTGGCCCGGGAGCTGGCCCACGGCGACGTCGCGGCGGTGCTGATGGAGCCCGCGCTGACCAACATCGGCATCGTGCTGCCCGAGCCCGGTTACCTGGCCGGGGTGCGGGCGCTGACCCGCGAGCACGGCACGTACCTGATCAACGACGAGACCCACACCTTCTCGGCCGGGCCCGGCGGCGCGACCGCCGCCTGGGCCCTTGATCCCGACGTGGTCACCATCGGCAAGGCCATCGGCGGCGGCGTCCCGGTCGGCGCGTACGGGCTGAGCGCCGAACTCGCCGCGCGGCTGACCGGGCGCACCGACCTCGACCTGATCGACATGGGCGGAGTCGGTGGCACCCTGGCCGGCAACCCGGTGTCGATGGCGGCGACCCGGGCGACGCTGGAGGAGGTGCTCACCGACGCCGCCTTCGCCACGATGATCGAGGTGGCCACCGGCTTCGCCGACGGCGTCCGGAAGATCATCGCCGAGTACGCCCTGCCGTGGTCGGTGGCCCAGGTGGGGGCGCGGGTGGAGTACCGCTTCACCGCCCCGGCCCCGCGCACCGGCACGGAGTCGGCCGCGGGTGCCGACCCCGAGCTGGAGGACTTCCTGCACACGTACCTGATGAACCGGGGGGTGCTGCTGACCCCGTTCCACAACATGGCCCTGATGTGCCCGCAGACCGCGACCGGCGACGTGGCCCGCCACCATGAGGTCTTCGCCGCCGCCCTGGGCGAGCTGCTGGCCTGAGCGAAGCTCAGCCGCGCAAGGTCTCCGACGGGGAGACGCCGTAGCGGCGGCGGTAGAGGGCGGCGAAGCGGCCCAGGTGCACGAAGCCGCACCGGTACGCGATCTCGGTGACCGTGCTGTCGCGGGGTCCGCTGCGCCGCAGTTCCTCGTGCACCAGCGAGAGCCGGATCTCCCGCAGGTAGGCCATCGGTGACGTGTCGAGGTACCGCTGGAAACCGTCCTGCAGGGAGCGTGGGCTGACCGAGGCGATCCGGGCCAGGTCGGCGACGGTGAAGGACCGGCCCGGCTCGGCCCGCATGACCTCCGCGGCCCGGCGCACCGCGCGCGGCGCGGCCATCCCGGGACGCCGGTTCTCCAGAGCGTCGCGGTAGTTGTGCGACGCGGCCAGCAACAGCCCGCCGATCAGGCTCTCGCGCAGCTGCCGGCCCAGCAACGGATGCCGGACCAGGCCGTGCTGCTCGGCCGCGTCGACAGCGAGCATCCGGGCCAGCCGGGCCCAGGCGGCGCCGAGCCCGCCGGAGATGTCGAGCTCCCGGACCAGCCGCACCGGGCTGCGGACCGGCCCGTCGATCATCCGGCTCAGCTCCTCCTCCAGAGCCACCCGGTCGATCTTCACGGCCAGCAGCCGGCAGTCGCCGCTCCACCGCTCGAGAACGGTGTCGCCGACCGGCTGGAAGACCGCGGCGCTGGCGGTGGTGGCGATGAGCGGGGCGCCGCCACCCTGGCGCCAGGCCAGCTCACCGCTGAGGGGTACGTCCACGTGGTACGCACCCAGCTCACCGAACGACATCCGTACGTCGATGCCGAAGTGCAGGTCACCGAAGGTCACCCGGCCACTGTGGGCGATGTCGAAGCCGGCCTTCCAGGCGCCCGGGGAGAGCACGTCGACGGTGTTGGAGTAGAAGTGGTCCCCGAGCACCGTCCGGGCCTCGTCCACGTCCGAGGTGGTCACGCTGATGGCTTGCACGCCAACAGCATCACCGATCCGTGACCGAACCGCTACTGCCCCGGTGAGGGCCACCCGGTGGTGAACGACATCCGGCGCCGCCGTCGCTGGTTACGAGTTGACACGTCGCGTGCGCTGGGCGAGTGTTCCGAGATGAGCGACGACTGGCCGGCGGCGGGCACCCTCCTGGCGTTCCGCTACCGCCTGGTGTCGCGGCTGGAGACCGGCGGGATGGCCGAGATCTGGCACGCCCAGGACGAGCTGCTGGCCCGCCCGGTCGCACTGAAGCTGCCCACCGGCCTCGACCGGGCCCGCAGCAACGTGCTCCAGCTCGCCTGGAAAGAAGCCCGGATGGGCGCCCGGCTGTCGCACCCCAACATCGCCGCGGTGCACGACTACGACGAGGCGGTCCGCCGAGCCGCCGGAGGCACAGGCGCGTTCGGCAGCCAATGCTTGGGGAGGCCATGGTGCACGCGGCGGTCGGTTACGCCCGGATGAAGAACCGGCTCTCCGCCATGGCGTGCACGGCCTCGATCGGGCCCCGGTCATCGGGCGCCTCCGGCGCTGACACAGGTGCGG
>NZ_JBEZGQ010000994.1:0-3050 GCF_040650095.1 Actinoplanes sp. NPDC048791
GCCGTCGTCGGTCAGTAGAAGTCGGGAGGGGTCAGCCGATCAGCGAGCGGATGATCACGATGGCCAGGAAGACCACGATGAAGGCCAGGTCGAGGGACATCCCGCCGAGACGCAACGGCGGCACGACCCGGCGGACCGGGGCCAGGATCGGCTCGGTCACCGCGTGCACCCCGGCGGAGAGCCGGGAACGCACGGACCCGTACGCGGACGGCCCGGCCAGCGCCACGGTCCAGTCGAGCACCGCCCGGGCGATCAGCAACACCTGCAGCAGCAGCAACACCAAGCTCACGATGGCGAGCACGAGACCCATGAAGACCTCCAAGGCCGGACGGGGGCGCTCTCCACTATGCGGGTTTTTGTTGTGAATTCGCTGAGTGGCGGTTGCGGATGCGGCTGACTGTGCTGGGGGCTTGCGGCGCGTGGCCGGAGCCGGGCTCGGCCTGCAGTGGCTACCTCGTCGAGCACGACGGCTTCCGGCTGGTGCTCGATCTGGGCTACGCCACCATGCCGCGGCTGCCCGGGCCGGTCGACGCGGTCTTTGTCAGCCACGGCCACCCCGACCACTGCGCGGACCTGAACCCGCTGCTGCGCGCCCGGGCGCTGAGCGCGGATCCGCCGGCGCCGTTGCCGGTCTACGCCCTGCCGGGCGCGCTCGACGCGGTCCTGGCGCTGGACCGGCCGGGGATGCTCGACGACGCCTACGTGCTGCACGAGCTCACGCCGGGGGAGCCCTTCCGGGTCGGCCCGTTCGCCGCGTCGACCCGGCTGCTGCCGCATTTTGTGCCCAACGCGGGGATCCGGCTGGCCGCCGGTGGGCGGGTGCTGGCGTACACGGGGGACTGCGGCCCGAGTCCCGAGGTGGTGGCGCTGGCCCGGGACGCGGATCTGCTGATCGCCGACGCGACGCATCTGAGCGGCGTACCGGTGGATGATCTGGGTCTGCTCAGTGGTCCGCGGGATGCGGGCCGGCAGGCCCGGGAAGCGGGAGCGCGGCACCTGCTGCTCGCCCATCTGTGGCCCGGCACCGACCATCGGGCCGCCGTTGCCGAGGCGGCGGCCGAATACCCGGGCCGGATCGGTGTCGCGGTGCCCGGACTCGTCGTCACCCCTGGGTAGGCTGCCGGGATGTACGCGATCGATCTTGGCGGAGGAGCGCAGCTGCGGCCGCTGGAGCCGTGGCAGGCGCCGGAATTCCTCGCCCACATGGACCGGGCCCGCGCCACCGTGGACCCGTGGATCCCGTGGGCGGGCATCAGCACTGATCTGGAGTCCGCGACGGCGACCCTGCAGCGCTATGCGGACAAGGCGGCCGGCGACAGCGGCCGGCTGCACGGCATCTGGCTCGACGGCACGCTGGTCGGCGGCGTCATGTTCGTCCACTTCGACGTGGCCGCGGGCACCTGTGAGGTCGGCTGCTGGCTGGAGCCGGCCGCCCAGGGCCGCGGCCTGATCAGCCGCGCCGCCCGGCTCCTCATCGACTGGGCGATCGAGGTGCGGGGCATCTTCCGCGTCGAGTGGCACTGCCGTACGGACAACACCGCGAGCTCGAACGTCGCCCGCCGCCTGGGCATGCGCCTGGACGGCGTGCTGCGCGGGGAATTCCTCTACAAAGGTGTCCGCCACGACACCGAGGTGTGGTCGCTCATCGCTCCGGACCGGCCGGCAGCGAGCTGACCAGGTAGTCCTCGATGCTGGTGGCGGGGCGGCCCAGCAGGCCGGCCAGCGTCGGGTCGGCGGGCCCGAAGTCGCCGTGCCGGCTCGCGGCGAACAGGCCCACCAGCATGTCGGCGGCGGCCTCGGGCAGACCCGCGGCGAGCAACCCCTGCCGGTATTCCTCGTCCGCGACGACCACCCGGCGGATGGGCCGGCCGATGCGCTGCGCCGCGATCTCGGCCACCCGGGTCATGTCGACCGCTGCCGGGCCGGTCAGCGGCGGGGTGAAACCGTCGAAGCCGCCGTCGACCAGGATCCGCGCGGCCGCCGCGGCCAGGTCGGCGTGGGTGGTCCAGGCGACCGGGCCGTCCTCGGGCACCCGCAGCTCGCCCGTCTCCAGGGCATGCCTGAGCAGCAGCGGGACTGTGCTGGCGTAGAAGCCGTTGCGCAGCGAGGTGAACGCGACGCCGGCCTGCCGCAGAGCGTCCTCGGTCGCGGCGTGGTCGGGCATCGGCGGGAACGGCGAAGCCGGGCCGGCACCCATGTGGCTGGTGTAGACGATCCGCTTGGCGCCCGCCGCGACTGCGGCGTCGACAGCGTTGCGGTGCCGGCGCACGGACTCCGCCCCGGTGCTGTTCACCGAGACGATGAGCACGGTGGACGCCCCCTCGAAGGCGTCGCTCAGGCCGGCGGGGTTGTCGAAGTCGCCTGGCCGGACCCGGACGCCGCGCTGCTGCAGGCCGGTGAGCTGCTGCGGATCGCGGGCGCTGGCCCCGAGCTGATCGGCCGGCACGTGCTCCAGCAGGTTGTCGAGGACGGCGCTGCCCAGCTGTCCGCTTGCCCCGGTAACGATGATCATGTGATGTCCTTTCCAGTGATAACGCAGGAACCGTACCACTGGAAATACCAGTGGAATCAAGATTGAGTTATCATTGGTTTTGTGAGTGACAACACGCGTGACCGCATCGTCGACGCGGCTCTGGAGCTGCTGACCGCGGGCGGCGAGGACGCCATCTCCACGCGGGCCGTCAGCGCGGCCGCCGGGGTGCAGCCGCCGACCATCTACCGGTTCTTCGGCGACAAGCAGGGCCTGCTCGACGTCATCGCGACCCACGGGCTCCAGCAATATCTGGCCACCAAATCCGTGGCGCCGCTGTCCGACGACCCGGTGTCGGACCTGCGCCGCGGCTGGGACCTGCACGTGGAGCTGGGCCTGGCCAACCCCGCGCTCTACAAACTGATGTACGGGCGACCCCGCACCGGCCACGCCGCCTCGGCCGCCACCCGCGCGGCGGCCGACGTGCTGGCCGGGCACATCAGGCGGATCGCCGAGGCCGGCCGGCTACGACATCCTCTTCTTCTGGGTCGCCCGGATGATGATGTTCGGCCTGTACGCG
>NZ_JBEZGQ010000995.1:0-3045 GCF_040650095.1 Actinoplanes sp. NPDC048791
TTGACCAGCCTGGAGCCCCCCGGGGGGGGGGGCCTGTTTTTTCCCGGCTCGCGGGCCCCGGCACCGCCCCCCACCACCGCCCCGCCGGCCCCCGCCCCCCCCGCCCGGCCCCGCGACTCAGGGGCGTCCCAGGCCCAGCCGAAACCGCCGCCGCTGGGGACCAGCCGGCCGTGCGCAGTCGCTGCCGCGTAGGCCCGCCGCAGCACCTCGAGGTCCCCGTCGGCCGGCGTGGAGCCGTCGACGATCGCGGCGAACAGCCGGAACAGTCCCTCGCGCAGGTCGATGGCGGCCCGGTAAGCGGCCCGGGCCTCCGCCGGCCGATCCGCGGCCGTGCGCAGGAGCGCGTCCACCGCCGCTTCGTCGAGAAGGTCGCCGTGCCGGGCCCACACGACCAGGTCGGCGTATCCGGTCAGCCACTCGCGGTCCACCGGACCGGTCCGCGGCTCCACCGTGTTGATGAAGTCCAGGCACAACAATCCGCCGTTGCGGACGAGGTCCGCCACGCCGCCGGTCGAGGTCACGTCGTTCATCGCATCCAACCTACTGCCAAAGGCTGTTTTGCTGGAAGCATCTCCGGTATGCTTCCACTAAAGCGAGTTTAGCCGGTAGCACGAGGAGGAGCGATGCTCATCTACTACGCCGTCGGACGACAGGGCGTGCAGCAGGCGCGCGAGGCGGCACAGTCCGCCCTGCCGGACGCGCCGGTGATCCCGGAGCGGCAACCCCGGCCCGCGGCCCTGCGCCTCCGGACCGCCGGCGCGCTGCACCGGCTGGCCGACCGGATCAGCCCGGCCTGCCCCGGCCCCCTGCAACAAGCCTGAGAGATTCCGGTACGCCGCTACGCCACCATCCGCACGACGACCTTGCCCGCCTTGGCCCGCCCGTCCTCGACGTACGCCAAGGCCGCACGGGTGGATTCGAAGTCGAAGATCCGGTCCACCACCGGCCGGATCGTCCCGGCGTCGACGAGAGCGCCGAGCCGGGACAGCTGGTCACCATCGGCCTTCATGAACAGGAACGAGTACCGCACGTGGTGTCGCCGGGCGCGTCGCCGGACCCGGAAGCTCAGCGCGGCCATGGCCAGCCGGACGACGGGGTTGGCGCCGAGTTCCTGGGCGAACGCGGGGTCGGGCGGCCCGGCGACGCTGACGATGGCGATGGTCCCGAGGCCGCCGGCCCCGGCGTGGATGAGGACCTTCTGGCCCGGCCGCAGGTTCGCCCGTTCGACCAGGGCCTGCCAGGCGGTGAGGCCGACCAGCGGGAGGGAGGCGGCCTCCTCCGCGGTGAGGGTGGCCGGCCTGGCCGCCACGTCGCCCTCGTTCATGGCGATGAGCTCGGCGAACGCGCCGATCCGGCGCTGGTCCGGCCGGGCGTAGATCTCGTCACCGACCGCGAACCGCGTGACGCGGGATCCGGCGGCGACGATCGTGCCGGCCAGGTCGTTGCCGAGGACGAACGGCCTCCGGTACGGCAGGATCACCTTGAGTTCGCCGGCCCGGATCTTGAGGTCCAGCGGGTTGACGCTCGCCGGCCGGGACCCGGAGAACTGCTCGATCGCCCGGACGGGCCGGTCGGTAACCATCTTACCGCCGGCGTCACCCGTACCGCGCAACCTCGTTGGCAGGGCGTGGACCGACGGCTGCTGGCGGTGTCGACGTGGCTCACCGTGCTCGTCATCGGGGTGTCCCCGCCCTCCCGGGCCGCCTCGTCCACCGCCGCGCGCCTGGACGCCCTCGCCATCGCGACCACCGGCAGCCTCCAGGAGATGCGGGCGTCGGAGATCGTCAAGCACGACCGGGTCGAGACCGCAATCGCGACCTGCATGCGGGCCGCCGGCCACCGCTACAACAAACGGCCGGTCCTGAGCTTCTACCGGGACTTCACGGAAGCCGACTTCGGCTACGGTACCGGCCACGCGACGGTCATCGATTCTCTGACCGAGGGTCCCCGGATCCTCATCCTCAACGAGACCGCCTACGCCCGGCTGGCCCGGGAGTCCGCCGACGAACCGGCCGTTCCCCCGCAGGACGCGACCGCGCTGGACAAGTGCCGGAGGAAGGCCGGCCGTCGCACGTACTACCAGGTCGAGATGCCGCCCGGGCTGGACCGGGTCGGCCTGGCCTTCGGCGAGCTGCTGATGGCCGTCAATCGCGATCCGGACATCGTCCGCGGCATGCGGCACTACCGGTCCTGCATGCACAACCGCTACGGGTACGTCGTCGACGACCGCCGCGACTTCATGATCACGTCCAGGCTCGACCGCCGGGACGCCCCCGTCGACGGGGCACCGGCGTCGGCCGCCTGGCGGCAGGCAGTCGCCGAGCTGGAGAGACGGTTCGCCGCCGACGCGGACTGCCGGCGCCCGGCGTACGAGGCCGGCCTGCGCGTCATCGCCGAGCTGATCGACGACTGGGAGGCCCGGCACCGCGGTGAGATCGCCGCCGTACGCGCCCAGTGGCAGCAGCGCACCGACGACGCCGCGAGAGTGCGCCGTTAGCGGTCATCCCTGCCGGGTCGGGCGTACGACGATCTCACCGATCTCGACGTCGTCCGGCTGCTCGACGGCGAAGGCGATCGTCCGGGCCACCGCCTCCGGTGCGATCGCGAACTCGGCCATGTTCCGGCGGGTCAGCTCGCGTACCGCCGGGTCGTCGATGGAATCGGCCAGCTCGGTGCGCACGTAGCCCGGGGACACCGCCGTGGTCCGGATGACGCCGTCGGTCGATTCCTGACGCAGCCCCTCCAGCACCGTCCGGACCGCGTTCTTGACGCCGCCGTAGACCGCCATCGTCGGCGTGATCTTCAGGCCGGCGGTCGACACCGTGGTGACGAAGTGTCCCCGGCCCTGCCGCCGGAACGCGGGCATCGCCGCGGCGATGCCGTTCAGCACGCCGCGCAGGTTGACGTCGATCATCGCCGTCCAGCCGTCGACGTCCAGGTCGGCCATCGGGCCGATCTTGGCGATGCCGGCGTTGCCGACCAGCACGTCGATCCGGCCGAACTCCTCGACCGTGCGGGCCACGAACGCCTCCACGTCGGCGCGCC
>NZ_JBEZGQ010000996.1:0-3042 GCF_040650095.1 Actinoplanes sp. NPDC048791
GCCGCGGCCCGGCGGTTGCGGCCGGTCGCGTGCGTGCTGGACATCGCGCTGCCCGCAGCCGGGCGGGGCGCCGCCCGCGGTCATCGACGTCACCGAAGCGAACTTCCAGACGACCGTCCTCGAACTGTCCATGACCACCCCGGTGATCCTGGACTTCTGGGCCGAGTGGTGCGAGCCGTGCAAGCAGCTCTCCCCGGTCCTGGAGAAGCTCGCGGCCGAGGGCGGCGGCAGCTGGGTGCTCGGCAAGGTCGACGTGGACGCCAACCCGCGGCTGGCCCAGGCGCTACGGGTCCAGGGCATCCCGATGGTGATCGCGGTGGTCGGCGGCCAGCTCGTCGAGGGCTTCACCGGCGTGCTGCCCGAGGCGCAGGTCCGGCAGTACGTCGACGCGGTGCTCAAGGCCGGCGGCGTCGAGGTCGCCGCGCCCGAGGACCCGCGGCTCGACGCGGCCGACGACGCGCTGATGACCGGGGACCTGGACGCGGCCGAGGCGGCGTACCGCAAGATCCTGGCCGAGTCGCCGCAGGACCACGCGGCCGAGTCCGGCCTGGCGCAGGTCGAGCTCTACCGCCGGGTCACCGGCGTGGACGCGGAGAAGGCACTGGCCAAGGCCGCGGCCGACCCCGACGACGTGGCCGCCCAGCAGCTCGCCGCCGACATCGAGGTCCTCAGCGGGCAGGCCCCCGAGGCCTACGAGCGGCTGGTCGCGGCGGTGCGGCGGTCCAGCGGCGAGGAGCGGGACAGCGTACGCAAGCATCTGCTGTCACTCTTCAACGTGGCCGGACCCGACGATCCGGCTGTGGCGAGCGCGCGGCGCGCGCTGGCCCGCGCGCTCTTCTAGGCAAAGGTACGGGGGGCTCCATGCGCCGCATCGCCGTGCTCGACGCACCGTCCAACCTCGGCCTGCGCCCGCCGACGGCGACGTCGGTGCCGGGCTGCGCCAAGGCGCCCGGAGCCCTCCGTGACCACGGCCTGCTGCGCCGCCTCAACGCCCGCGACGCCGGCTGCCTGACCCCGCCCCGGTACGACCCGGGCGACTGGCGGCCCGGTGACGGGGTGTGCCACGCGCCGGAGATCTCGGCGTACTCCCGGAAGCTGGCCGACCGGATCGGCGCCATCCTCGACCAGGGCGAGTTCCCGGTGGTCCTGGGCGGCGACTGCTCGATCGTGCTCGGCTCGGCGCTGGCCATGCACCGCCTGGGCGAGGCGGTCGGCGGCCGGATCGGCCTGGTCTTCGTGGACGGCCACTCGGACTTCCGCCACCCCGGCAACGCGTCCTACGTGGGCGCGGCGGCCGGCGAGGACCTGGCGCTGGTCACGGGCCGAGGCCAGACCGACCTGGCGGCGATGGAGGGCCGGCGGCCGTACTACCGCGACATCGACGTGGTGGTGATGGGCATCCGGGCCCAGGACGAATACCGCCTGGACCTGCAGGCGGCCGGCATCGTGACCCGCCCGGTGCCGACCCTGCGCGTGGAAGGCGCGGCCCGCAGCGCCCAGTGGGCGCGCGACCAGCTGGTGGACTGCGCCGGATACTGGGTGCACATCGACGTGGACGTGCTGGACCCGGCGGTGATGCCAGCGGTGGACGCGCCGGAGCCGGGCGGCATCGCGTTCCCGGAGCTGGAGATCCTGCTGGCCGGGCTGGTGGAGTCACCGCACTGCCTGGGCGTGGAGATCACGGTCTTCGACCCGGACTACGACCCGGACGGCAAGTACGCGGAAGAGATCACCTCGGCGATCGTGGCCGGGTTGAAGCCGGCTCAGCTGGTCGACGCCCGCCCGGACCTGGTGGCGGCCCGTCGCGACCTCGCCGGTCCGGGTCGTCTCGGCCCGGGTCGGCTCGGTCCGGGGCGGCTTGCGCCGGGGCAGCGCGGGCCGGCCGAGCAGGACCCGGTCGAGGCAAGACGGGCCGCGGCGGCCGGCGACGACGTGCGAGCGGCCGCGGCGGGAATGTCGAACAGGGAATCCCTGGCGACGACTCTGGCTGGTGTTTCGCAGGCCGGCGAGGTGCCGGCGTTCCCGGCTGCGGAGGGGGCTTCGGACCAGGCGGAGTTCGAGGCTTTCTCACGGCGGGCTGATCCGGACGGCGTCTCTTCCCAGGAGCCCGAGGACGTCGTTGCGTCGTCATCCGCTGGGGTGGGTCGAGATGTTCCCTCGCCCTTCGCGGACGTCGATGACGGTCCTGAGGTCGCCTCGCCGTTCTCGGGTCCTGGCGACCCTCACGACGTTGCCAGGGATGACGCCGGACTGCCCGACGGGCTGGATGCAGCCTGGCGCGAGGCGGGGTCGGCTGATCTGGACTACGGCGCTCAGGCTGACTTCGGGACCTTCGCTGACGCGGACCACAGCTCGTCCGAGGCCGGCGACGGAGTCCCGGCTACCGGCGAGGCCGGGGACGATCGCTCGGCTACCGGCGAGGCCGGGGACGATCACCCGGCGACCGACGAGGCCGGGGACGATCACCCGGCTACCGGCGAGGCCGGGGACGGCCTCCTAGCGGTGACCGTGGATGCCGGGGGTGATCGCGCGGCGGTGACCGTGGATGCCGGCGGTGATCGCCCGGCGGCGATCGTTGATGCCGAGGAGAGCGAGCCTGGCCAGGCGGCGGACCCGGACCGAAACGACCCCGACTCGGTCGCCGACCGCGGCGATGTGACCTCCTTCGGGGAGCGGGATCACGAGCCGGCGCCCGAACCGGATCACGATGATCTCGACCGGCGGGCCGCCGAGCAGGCCCACGAGGACGCCGAAGAAGCACGCTTCGCCGAAGCCGCCGAAGCCGTAGCGGCCTCAGAAGATGTAGAGGCCGCCGAAGCCGTAGCGGCCTCCGAAGACGAAGAGGCCGCCGAAGCCGTAGCGGCCTCCGAAGACGAAGAGGCCGCCGAAGCCGCAGAGGCCTCCGAGGCGTCCGCCGGGCCGGAGGCCGACGACCGGCCTGCTGAGCCTGAGGCCGACCAACGGTCCGCCGAGCCCGGGCCCGGGCCCGAGGCCGCAAAGCCGCCCGCGGAGCCCGCGCCGATCCGGCCGCTCGGCTCCGCG
>NZ_JBEZGQ010000997.1:0-3041 GCF_040650095.1 Actinoplanes sp. NPDC048791
ACGGGGGCCAGCCGGGCGCTGGAGCCGGGTCCGCAGGTGGTCGAGTCCCTCGCCCGCGTGCACGGCGGCCGGGTCGTCCGGCCGCGGCTGACCCGGACCCCGATCCTGGAGCAGGGCGTGGACGTGGTCTTCGACTGCGTGGCCCGCAGCGAGACGATCGACCTCGCCCTGCACCTGCTGCGACCGACCGGCATGCTGGTGCTCGTCGGCGGGGCCGGCCGGCAGCGGGTCGACTGGTCGCTGGTCTGGAACCGCCAGCTCACCGTGCAGGGCACCGTCAACTCGGGTCCGGAGCCGGCCCTGGCCGGGCGGACCACGATGGCCGAGGTGGTGGAGTGGCTCGCCGACCCGGCCTACCCGGTGGACGCGCTGGTGACGCACACCTTCGCGCTGGACGACTGGCGGCTCGCGCTGCGGACCGCGTCGGCCGCGGCCCGGGCCTACGCCGTCAAGGTCACCCTGCGGCCGAATCCCGGCGTCCCGCTGGTGCCGGGTCCTGAGCCAGCTCGGTGAGGAACGTGACCAGGGCCTTCCGGTACGGGCCCACGGTGCGCAGGTCGGCGTACTCAGAAGGGCCGTGCTGGCCGTCGCCGCCCGGGCCGAAGATCACCGCGTCGATGCCTAGCGCGGAGTAGAACCGGCCGTCGGCGGCGCCGTGCTTGCGCAGCAGCTCTCCCGGGTAGCCGGCCGAGCTCGCCGCCGCCCGCAGCAGCGTGACCTCGCGGCTGTGCGGGTCAGCGTGGTGCGGCGCACCGAGGCTGTCGACGGTGACCGGCACGCCGCTGACCGACCCCAGCAACGCGGCGATCTCCTCGCTCGTCCGGCCGGCGAAGTCGGTGTCCTGCGGCGGGAAGCGGATGTCGAGCCAGGCGGTGGCCTCGGCCGGCACCTGGTTGACGGCGCGGTTGGTGGTCTCGATCCGGGCCACGTTGACCGTCGTGCGCCACTGCTCGTCCGGCGGCACCGGCCATCGGCGCAGCACGGCGTCCACCGCACCGGTCAGCGTGAGCAGGGCGTTGTCACCGAGCCACGGGTAGGCGGCGTGGGCCGCGGTGCCGGTGGCGTGCAGGCGTACCTGGAGGATGCCCTTGGAATCGGTGACCACACGCAGGCCGCTCTGCTCGCCGATGAGCACGAAGCCGGCGGTGACGCCGGCGGCGAGCTGGTGTGCGGTGCCGTCGAAGCCCCCGACCTCCTCGTCGGTGACCAGTTGCAGACCCAGCGGGTACGGCAGCGACGGCGCCAGCGAGCGGAACACCTCGGCCAGCACCAGGGCGGCCACCTTCATGTCCTGCGCGCCCCGGCCGTAGAGCCGGTCGCCGTCGAGCCGGGCCGCATAGCTCTCGGCGGGCACCACGTCGAGGTGGGCGTTGAGCATCACCCGGAAGTGGGGACGCGCCCCGGGCAGATGGACCAGGGCGCTGGGCTTGCCGCGGGAGGTGAAGCGCTCCACCGTGAAGCCGGGCCCGACGACGTCGAGCGCGAGCTCGAGCGCGCGGTGCAGCTCCTCGGGCCGGTCCGCGGTGGAGGGCACGGCGATCAGCTCGGCGGCGCGGGCCGGCAGGTCCATGCGTCGACCCTATCGAGTAAATCGGTTGCGGCCCTGCCGCGTGGCGGATAGAACTGGCGGCCGGACCGACGAAGGAAGGAGGGCTGAGCCATGTACGCCACGCACATCGCGCCCACGTCCTCCCGGGGCCACCAGCCGAGCTGATCCCGGCGGGACAGGGCGCCTCCAGACGGAGACTGCCTTGACTCTGCACCACCACGACCTGACCCTGCGCCCGATCACCGGGCCCGACGAGCTGGACCTGTTCACCACCTTCCCGTACGTCCTCAACGGCGAGCTCGCCAAGGACCTGGAAGCCGGCCGCCGCCACCCGCGGTGGCTGTGGCTCGCCCTGCGCGGCGAGCGCGTCGTCGCCCGGGCCGCCTGGTGGTCCCGCCCCGACAACGAGTACCCGTTCCTGATGGACATCCTCGACCTCGACGGCGACCCCGAGGACGCTGTCCAGCTCGTCCGCACCGCACTGTCCACGGTGGTCGCTCCTGACGCCACTCCGCCGGACTACCTGCGGTACGTGCCGGGCGACTGGCGCGAGCAGCCCGAGGTCCGCCGCGGCGTCGAGCAACGGATGGGCG
The DNA here is from genome assembly GCF_040650095.1 of Actinoplanes sp. NPDC048791. NCBI lineage: Bacteria > Bacillati > Actinomycetota > Actinomycetes > Micromonosporales > Micromonosporaceae > Actinoplanes > Actinoplanes sp. NPDC048791. The sequence goes on from NZ_JBEZGQ010000997.1 coordinate 2,143, forward strand.
TGCTGGAACGCCTGGGCGCCAAGCTCTTCGTCGAGCGGCTGCGCCTGGAGTGGCGGCCCGGCACGCCGATCCCGGAGCCGGCCGGGCGCCTCACGTTCCGCCCGGTCCGCGAGGCCGAGGAGCTCATCGCTCTGATGACGCGGGTGCTGGAGGGCACGCTGGACGCGCACAGCCTCGACGATCTGAGCCGGATGAGCGCCCGGGAGGCCGCCGAGGAGCAGTACCGCGACGAGCTGGAAGGGTATGCCAGCCCGCACGAGTGGTGGCGGGTGGCGACCCTGCCGGACGGGGAGCCGGTCGGCTTCGTGATCCCGGCGCACAACGGCTACAACCCGATCATCGCCTACATCGGGGTGGTGCCGGAGCACCGCGGCCACGGTTACATCGACGAGGTGCTGGCGGCGGGCACGCGGCTGCTGGCGGACGAGGGCGTACCCCGGATCCGGGCCTCCACCGACGTGGGCAACCAGCCGATGGCCCGGGCCTTCGCCCGGGCCGGCTACGACGCGTTCGAACGCCAGCTCGACATGACCTGGCGCTGATCGGGGGCGCGCCGGGCCCGTCCAGGCCCGGCGCGTGATCAGCTGGAAGCGGCCCCGGCGGTGGCCACGCCCGCGAACGGGATGCTCGTCGCCTGGGTGTTGCCCTCACCGTCCGGGTGCCGCCAGAGGCCACGCCGGCGCAGCTCCGGCAGGACACCCTCACCGAACCAGTACGCCTCCTCCAGGTGCGGGTAGCCGGACAGGATGAACTCGGTGATGCCGAGGCCGGCGTACTCGGCGATCCGGTCGGCGATCTCGGTGTGGCTGCCGACCAGGGCCGTGCCCGCGCCGCCGCGGACCAGGCCGACGCCCGCCCACAGGTTCGGCGAGACGACCAGGCCGTCGCGGCTGCCGCCG
>NZ_JBEZGQ010000998.1:0-3039 GCF_040650095.1 Actinoplanes sp. NPDC048791
CGCCGGGCGACCGCTGCCTCGGGCGCCACCGTCGGGCACGCCGGCGGCCGCCCGGACCTTTCCGGTACGGCCGCCCGTGGCTGACCTCGCCGCGGCCGAGCCCTGGTGCGTCCGCGAGACCGGGCTGTCCGAGGACTCGCTCAGCACCGCTGGACTGCGCCACGCCGAATCTCTCTTCGCGCTGGCCAACGGGCACATCGGACTGCGCGGCAACCTGGACGAGAACGAGCCCCAGGGCATGCCGGGCAGCTACCTCAACTCGTTCTTCGAACTGCGCGACCTCCAGCACGCCGAGGCCGGGTACGGCTACCCGGAGCTGTCCGAGACCATCGTGAACGCGCCGAACGGCAAACTGATCGCGCTGTGCGTCGACGACGAGCCGTTCGATGTGCGTACCGGTGAGCTCGTCTCCCACGAACGCGTGCTGGACCTGCGGGCCGGCACGCTGCGCCGCGAGGTCGCCTGGGTGTCGCCGGCCGGCACGGCCGTGCGGATCGTCAGCACCCGCCTGGTCTCCTTCCCGCACCCGTCGGTGGCCGCGATCCGCTACGAGGTGACAGCCGGCCCGGGTGTGCGGCTGCGCGTCGAGTCCGACCTGCTGGCCAACGAGGAGCAGCCGGAGCAGCGCGACGACCCGCGGGCCGCGACCACTCTGCACAACGCGTTGCGGCCGGTCCGGCACAGCGACGACGTCCTGGAGCACCGCACCCGGCGCAGTGACCTCGCGGTCGCCGCGGCCGTCAGCCACCACACCACCGGCACGCGGACGGTGACCAGCGAGCCGGACCGGATCCGCTGCACGATCACCGGCGAGGGCACGCTGCGGGTGGACAAGTTCCTCGCGTACGCGTGGGGTGCCGAGGCGTCGGCGGACCGGGCCCGCCAGGACCGCGATGCGGCGGTGTCGCTCGGCTTCGACGCTCTGGTGGCCGACCAGCGGGCATATCTGGACGAGTTCTGGGCGGCCGCGGACGTGGAGCTCGACGGCGACCCCGAGGTGCAGCAGGCCGTCCGGTTCGGCCTGTTCCACGTGCTGCAGGCCGGCGCCCAGGCGGGACCGCACCCGATCGCGGCGAAGGGCCTGACCGGCAACGGGTACGACGGCCACACGCTGTGGGACACCGAGTCGTTCGTGCTGCCCGTGCTGACGTACACCCACCCGGCCTGTGTCGGGCTGGCCCTGCGCTGGCGGCACGGCACGCTCGAGGCGGCCCGCGACCGGGCCCGGGAGCTGCGCCTGGCCGGCGCGACCTACCCGTGGCGGACAATCAGCGGCGCGGAGTGCTCCGGCTACTGGCCGGCCGGTACGGCGGCCCTGCACGTCAACGCCGACATCGCCGACGCCGTGCTGCGCTATGCCGCGGCGAGCGGGGACGACGACTTCCTGGCCGGGGCCGGGCTGGAGATCCTGGTCGAGACCGCCCGGCTGTGGTGCCGGGTCGCGCACGTGGCCGACGACGGCGAGTGGCACATCGCCGGGGTCACCGGCCCGGACGAGTACACGGCGCTGATGGACGACAACGTCTTCACCAACCTGATGGCCCGGCACAACCTGCGCGGCGCGGCCGAGGCCTGTGCCCGCTTCCCGGCGCAGGCCCACGACCTGGACGTCGGCGCCGACGAGCTGGCCGCCTGGCGCGAGGTCGCGGACCACCTGCACCTGCCGTGGTCCGAGGTGCGGCAGGTGCACGAGCAGGCGGCGGGCTTCACCAGGCTCCAGGAGTGGGACTTCGCCCAGACCAAGGACGACGACTACCCGCTGATGATGCACTTCCCGTACCTGGACCTGTACCGCAAGCAGGTGATCAAGCAGGCCGACGTGGTGCTCGCCATGGCATTGCGCTCGGACGCGTTCACCGCCGAGGAGAAGTCCCGCAACTTCGCCTACTACGAGGCCCGTACGGTCCGCGACTCGTCGCTGTCCGCGCCCGCGCAGGCGGTGCTGGCCGCCGAGACCGGGCACCTGGAGCTGGCCCACGACTACCTGGCCGAGGCGGCCCTGCTCGACCTGCGGGCCGGCGGCGAGTCCAGCGGCGACGGCCTGCACATCGCGGCGTGCGCGGGCTCGTGGATCGCGCTGGTGATGGGCTTCGGCGGGCTACGCGACCACGGGGGCCGGCTCAGCTTCGCGCCCCGGTTGCCCGAGCACCTGCCCCGGATGTGCTTCCGGTTGCGCTGGCGCGAGAGCAGCCTGCGGGTCACGGTCACCCCGGCCGAGGCGACGTACGAGGTGAGCGGGCCACCGGTGGAGATCACCCACCACGGCGAGACGCTGACCGTGGACGGCGACCCGGTCACCCGGCCGATCCCCCGCGTCGAGGAACGGGCCGCGCCGACGTCACCGTGTCCGCCGCAGCGCCGCCGCGACGCTCTGGAGGCCTGAGCCGGCTATCCGGGCCGGTGCGGATCCGGCGGTGGTGCCGTGGCCAGCAGCTGGAAGCACGGCCGGAGCAGGTCGATGATCTGCTCCGGGGAGGCGTCGGCGAGCCGGCCGAGGCGCAGCAGGTACCGCTCGATGATCACGCCGTGCACGATCGCGCTGAGCAGGCCGGCCCGCAGGTCGGCGTCGGCGGCCGGGATCGCGGCGCTGATCTTGCTGAGCTGCGGCTCCCCCGCGGCCCGGTAGCGCTCGGCGGCGTCGGCGTTGGTCAGCATGGAGCGCAGGACAGCCAGGGAGCCTACCGGTTCGCTGTCCAGGCGCCCGGCCAGCGAGGCGAGCAACGCCTCGGCCAGCTGCTCGGCACTGCCGGCGGGCAGCTCGTCCGTGGGCAGGCTCGCGGCCCGCGCGAAGAGCTCGTCCTTCGAGCCGAAGTAGTGCATGACCAGGCCGGGATCGACACCGGCCTCCTTGGCCACCGCCCGGATGGTGGTGCGGTCGTAGCCGAGGTCGGCGAACATCCGGCGGGCCGCGGCCAGGATGTTCTCCTCGGTCCGGCGGCGCTGCTGGGCCCGGGTCGGCTTGGGGCTCGGGTCGGTCACCGGTTCATTCTACGGACGTTGACTCAAGGCACCGTTCGTTCTACGGTCGTTGAATCAATG
>NZ_JBEZGQ010000999.1:0-3035 GCF_040650095.1 Actinoplanes sp. NPDC048791
CAGGCTTCGTCGGCCGCACGGCCGCCCAGTTCCGCGCCGCCCTGGACGCCGCCGGGCTGCGCGCCACCTCCGGGCACGTCGGCATCCCGCAACCGTTCAACGCCTCGACCTGGCAGGCCGCCCTCGAGGACGCCCGGATCGTCGGCAACAAGTACATCGTGCACCCGTACTTCGGCACCGACGCCAACGGGCCGATCCGCGACGGCTCCGTCTACAAAGCCTTCGCCCGGGACCTGAACAAGGCCGGTGCGCTCGCCCGCAAGGCCGGGCTCAGCTTCGGCTACCACAACCACCACAACGAGTTCCTGCGCCAGGACGGCGGCAAGCGCACCGGCTTCGACATCCTGACCAGCGAGACCGATCCCGGGCTGGTGCACTTCGAGGTCGACCTGTACTGGGCCTGGCGGGGTGCGAACGACCCGGTGGACCTGATCCACGAGAACCGGGGGCGGATCCGCCAGGTCCACGTCAAGGACATGGCGGTCTCCAGCAGCTTCGAGGACCCCGGCGCCGGCCTGATCGACTTCGGCCGCATCTTCGAGCACTCCCGCGAGGCGGGCCTGGTCGAGTACATCGTGGAACGTGACGACGCGGGCAGCCCGCCGCGTACCCCCGCCGACGCGCTGACCACCGCGGAGGTCGGCTTCCGTTACCTCGACAACCTCCGGTTCTGAGGGGACTGCTCTATGAAGAAGCGATTGCTGACCGCCGTACCGGTGCTGGCTCTGCTCACGACGGCGCTGACCGTCCCGTCCGGGCCCGCCGCCGCGCGGGCCGCGGCTGAGCCGCCGGCCGACGCGAACTTCCAGAAGGTCACCCTGGACGACTTCCCGGGCGAGCCGATCGCGCTGGCCGTGCTGCCGGACCGCCGGGTGCTGCACACCGCGCGCACCGGTGAGGTACGCATCAACGACCCCAAGAGCGGGCGCAACATCCTGGCCGCCAAGATCCCCGTCTACCAGCACGACGAGGAGGGTGTGCAGGGCGTCGCGATCGACCCGAACTTCAAGCAGAACAAGTGGGTCTACATCTACTACTCGCCGCCGCTGAACACCCCGTCGGACAACCCGGCGACGCCCGCGGTCAACGAGGGTGACGCGCCGGAGAACGGCACCGCCGCCGACTTCGCCCCGTACAAGGGCGTGATGCGGCTGTCGCGGTTCAAGCTCAACGGCAACACGCTGGCGCTGGCCAGCGAGCAGAAGATCATGGAGGTCGGCACCGACCGGGGCATCTGCTGCCACGTCGGCGGCAAGATCGACTTCGACAGCAAGGGCAACCTGTACCTGTCCACGGGTGACGACACCAACCCGTTCGCCTCCGACGGCTACACGCCGATCGACGAGCGGGCCGACCGCAACCCGGCCTTCGACGCGCAGCGCACCGCCGGCAACACCAACGACCTGCGGGGCAAGCTGCTGCGGATCAAGGTCGGCGCCAACGGCAGCTACAGCATCCCGAAGGGCAACCTGTTCAAGCCGGGCACCGCGTACACCCGCCCGGAGATCTACGCGATGGGTCTGCGCAACCCGTTCCGCTTCGCGGTGGACAAGAAGACCGACGTCGCGTACGTCGGTGACTACTCGCCGGACGCGAACAGCCCCAACCCGGCGCGCGGCCCGGCCGGGCACGGCCGCTGGATGGCCATCGACAAGCCCGCCAACTACGGCTGGCCGTACTGCGTCGCGCCCGACATGCCGTACATCGACTTCAACTTCGCCACCCGGACCTCCGGCCAGCCGTTCAACTGCGCCGCGCCGGTCAACGACTCGCCCAACAACACCGGTAAGCGCAAGCTGCCGCCGGTGCAGAAGGCGGAGGTCATCTACACGTACGCGGCCTCGACGGAGTTCCCGGAGCTGGGCACGGGCGGCATCGGCCCGATGGGCGGCCCGGCGTACGACTTCGACGCCAAGAACAAGTCGGCGACCAAGTGGCCGAAGTACTACGACGGCAAGCCGCTGTTCTACGAGTGGACCCGCGACTACGTGCAGGAGTTCACGCTCGGCGCGGACAACGAGGTCACCGCGATCCGTGAGGTGCTGCCGTCGGTCATCTTCGACAACCCGATGGACCTGGAGTTCGGCCCGGACGGCTCGCTGTACGTGCTCGAGTACGGCGACGGCTACTTCTCCGAGAACCCGGAGGCGCAGCTGGCCCGCATCGACTACGTCCGCGGCAACCGCACCCCGCTGCCGAAGATCACGGCCACGCCGGTCCGCGGTGAGGCGCCGCTGACGGTGACCTTCTCCAGCGCCGGCACCACCGATCCCGACGGCGACAGCCTGCGCTACGCCTGGGACTTCAACGCCGACGGCATCGTCGACTCCCGGGCCCCGAACGCGGTCTACACGTTCACCGAGAACGGCAACTACCGGCCGACGCTGAAGGTGACCGACCCGACCGGCCGCTGGGCGTCCGCGGAGGTGCTGCTCCCGGTGGGCACGGCAGCCCCGCAGGTCACCCTGACCACCACGCCGAACCCGGACCAGCCGTTCGCCTTCGGTGACACGGTGAGCTACCAGGTCACCGTGGTGGACGACCAGCCGGTCGACTGCTCGAAGGTCACCGTGACCTTCATCCTGGGCCATGACCAGCACGGTCACCCGCTGTCCACGGCCACGGGCTGCAGCGGCTCGATCCAGACGTTCCTCGACCCGGGTCACGCCGGTGCGGAGAACCTGAACGCGGTGTTCGTGGCGTCGTACACGGACTCCGGTACCCCGCCGCAGACCGGGACGGACGAGGTCGTCCTGGACCCGACGGAGAGCTGACGTAATTCGCGACCGAGGTCACCGCCGTCACCCACGGCGGTGACCTCGGCCGTTCCGCCCGCATCACGGCCCCGATTGCGCCACCCTGGTAGGCGTGGGGGTGCACCTGGAGCAGTGGTGGGCGCAGTTCCTCGAAGCGTCCGACCGTTTCGACGCCGCCTACCTGGTCGAGGGGCTCAGCGACCTGGTCGGTCCGTACATCAAGGCTCCGCTGCTGCGCCGCGAGGTCAAGATCGCCGCGGACGCGGTGGTCCGCCAGCT
>NZ_JBEZGQ010001000.1:0-3027 GCF_040650095.1 Actinoplanes sp. NPDC048791
TGCCGGGCAGGAGCAGCAGCGCCGCGGTCGCGGCGCCGCCGGTGAGCAAGGTACGTCGAGTCAGGTGATCACTCATGCGACCCACCCTGCCGTTTTGTCCGTGAAAGGGACGTGAAACGGCAGAGTGGATCACACCGTCAGACGGCCGCCCAGAGTGCTGGCACGTTCGACGGCTCCCAGCCCACCAGCGACGTGTGCGCCTGCAGGCAGCGGTACCGCACGCCGTTGTAGGTGACGATCGCGCCCACCGGGTAGGCGGTGTTCGCCGCCCAGGCGGTGCCGGCCGGCTGGGTGGTCGGCGGGGTCGTCGGCGGCGTCGTGGTGGGCGGGATGGTGGTCGGCGGAGTGGTGGTGGGCGGGGTGGTGGTCCCGCAGGTGCCGAACACCTTGAACTCGAACAGCGAGTAGCCGTACGGCGTGCCGCGCTCGGTGCCGGACATGCGCACGTAGCGGGCGGTGCCGGAGATCGCGTGGGTGACGTTGCCGCCGGTCCCGGCGGTCACCGTCGCGGCGGTGGTCCAGCTCGTGCCGTTCGCCGAGGTCTGGATCTGGTACGCCTTGCCGTACGCGGCCTCCCAGCTCAGCTCGACGCGGCCCAGCGGCTGCGCCGTGCCCAGGTCGACCTGCAGCCACTGCAGGTCCGCGAACGCGCTGGACCAGCGGGTGGCCGCGTCACCGTCGACCGCGAGGTTCGCCGGGTAGCCGGCCTCGATCGACGACGAGGTAGCCGTCTTGCCCTGCGAGAGCAGCGGCCCGGTGGTGCACGCGGGCGGGGTCGTGGTCGGCGGGGTGGTCGGCGGCGTCGTCACCGTTCCGCCGCCGTTGGCGTTACCACCGCTCCAGTTGGTCGCGCCGCTGGCCACGGTCTTGCCGGCCGGGACGCTGAGCGACTTGCCGTCCGAGTAGGTCACCGTCAGCGCGGTGTTGGTGATGTTCGACGCGACGTACGTCTTCGCGCCGCCCTTGCTGAAAACCTTGGCCAGCGGGTGGTTGGCCGTCACGCCGGTGTCGACCTGGCCGAGCGCCGCGAGGTTGCGCAGCCAGTGGAACGTGTGCGCCTTGCTCTCGCCCTCCTCGGAGGTGTACGAGCTGTTCGCCCGGAACTTGGCCAGGGCCGCGTCCGGATCACCCAGTGCCAGGTATTGCCACAGCATGTCGCGCCACAGTGCCGGTTCACCGCCGTTGTTGCGTACCAGCTCGGCGTACGTGCTCTTCACCGACTCGGGGTAGTCACCCAGGTAGAGCTGGCCGCCGGTCATCGGCAGCATGTTGATGCCGACCACCAGGGCGTGCTCACCGGAGAACCAGGTCGCGTACGCGCCGCCGGAACCCCACACGATGGCCGAGTAGTTGTGCCCCCAGCTCGCCGGGAAGTTCTCGTTGCGCACGTCGAACCAGTACTCGTTGATCGCGGCGGCCTGGGTGGTGTGGATCCAGATGCCGGCGTCGCGGACCGCGGTGTTGCCGGTGGCCTGACCCCACTGGATCAGCGCGTTGGCGAAGTTCTGGCCCTCCGACGAGGACTCCTGGTTGTTGCCCGCGCCGAACGCGCCGTGCCCGGAGGCCCAGTCGTGGCCCGCGTAGATGTCGAAGTCGCGCAGGTACGGGAACCGGGTGTCGGTGCGGTCGTAGTTGTTGGCGTCCCGGATGAGCAGGTCGACCATGCCGCCGTAGCGGCCGGCCGAGGCCCACTGCGGGTCGAACTTGGCCAGGGTGGCGGCCGCGGCGATGAAGTAGCCGTAGTGGAAGTGGTGGTCGTTGAGGTCCTCGTCGGAGGCGTACGAGGCGGGGTAGCCGATCAGCGTGCCCCACTTGTTGTCGTAGTAGAAGACCCGCGAGGTCTTGCCCGGTGACGCGGTGAACCAGTCGGTGATCCGGGTGCGGATGACGTTCAGCGCCGAGTCGCGTACCGCGGTGAGGTTGAGCTGGTCGGCGATCTCCGCGATCCGGGCCGCCCGGCCCAGGCCCTTGCCGGTCCAGTACGTGTCGTCGCCGCGGAAGTCGGCCGGGTTGTTCAGCTCGTTGTTGAGGAACGTGGTGACCTGCGACAGGTCCGCGCCGGAGGAGTCGCCGACGGCGGGCACCTCGGGCAGCACGCCGGTGTACTTCATGGACGTCTGGAACGACGTGCCGATGACGGTCTTCATGGCGCCGCGCGGGGAGACGTAGGTCTGAGTGAGCGGGGAGCCGCCGGAGAGGTAACGCCACTGGTGCGGATAGAGCGAGATGACGGTGCCCGAGCCGCTGCCCTCGCGGGCGGTGGTGGTGAAGGCGTACGTGGTGTTCACCGTGCCGCCGGCCTGGTTGTAGGTGTACGAGACCCGGGTGCCGGTGACGTGGTTGTGCGCGACCGAGCCGTACCGGTCGGCCAGCGACGTCTTGTCAGCCGTGCTGGTGCCCGACGTGGTGGGCAGCACCGCGACCGAGAAGTAGCCGCGACCGGCCAGGCTGGACCGGAAGGTGTTCCCGCTCAGCGACCAGGTCGAGCCGGCCGGCCCGTACGCGACGTAGTCGTGCCCGCCGATCGACCAGCCGATCCGGTTGCCGCTGTTCTGCCACACGGTCGGCGGCCCGACCACGGAGATCAGCGCGTCGCCCCCGGTCACCTGGTAGTACGACATCGGCAGGCCGTGCCCGATGGTCGCCTTCATGGTCCGGGTGCCGTCGCTCCAGGACGGCGTGACGGTCCAGTCGCTCCAGCCGTCCACCAGTGCCCGCGGCGCGTTCAGCCCGGCGACCCCGACCACTACGTGCTGCGCGTACGGGAAGTGGTACTCCCCCAGGCCGGTGGGACTGCCGCTGATCGCGGCGTCCGTCTGGTACGAGATCCCGAGCCCGCTCGCCACCGGCTTGTACGCGGCCGGGTGGGCGAACAGGGGCTGGGAGAAGTTGCACTCGTCGCCCTTCTTGAACACCAGCGAGGACCACCAGTCGTTGGTGGGCACCGCGCCGGCCGGCGCGTTCGCGGTCAGGAACTGCCGCGGGTTGGTCGCGATGTCGCCGCAGCCGGTCGGCAGCTTGGCGCCG
>NZ_JBEZGQ010001001.1:0-3011 GCF_040650095.1 Actinoplanes sp. NPDC048791
CGACGCGACATGGGCCTCGGCCAGCTCGTGTCCGCTGCCCGGGACGTCCGGCCAGACCCCGGCCCGGATCTCGTCGTGGGTCAGCACCCGGCCCGGATCGCGCAGCAGCAGGCGCAGCAGCTCCCGCTCGGACGGTGACAGCGCGACCGGCTCCCCGGCCCGGCGCACCTCGCCGGTGTCCTGGTCCAGCTCCACGTCGGCGTAGCGCAGGACCCGGTTGCCCGGCGCGTCGGCCAGGCGTCGCAGGGCGGCGTGCACCCGGGCCAGCAGCACCTCGACGTCGAACGGTTTGGTGATCCAGTCCTCGTCGCCGTAGGCCAGCTCGGCGACCAGGTCGTCGCGGGTGTCCCGGGCGGACAGGAACACCACCCCGGTCTCGGCGCCCTCGGCCCGCAGCCGCCGGCGCACGTCCATGCCGTCGCCGTCGGGCAGCGACACGTCGAGCAGGACCAGGTCAGGCCGCTGCTCCACGGCCTTCTCGACGGCCTGCGCCGCCGTCCCCGCGGTGTCGACCGCGAAGCCGTGGCCGGTCAGCACCGTGGACAGCAGGTCCACGATGGTCGGCTGGTCGTCGACGACCAGGATCCTTGCGTTTCCCGTCATGTCGCCCCCATGAGACACAGCGTGAGCACCCGGCGGGTACACCCCCGACAGTCCTCCCGGTCGGGACATGGAGGAAAGACCCTGCCCACATGGCAGGAAGCCGGCCGCGGCGGATCACGCTCTCCCGGCCGTACGGTGGCGGCGGATCCACCACACCGCGACGCCCAGCGCGAAGACCGCCAGCCCGGCCACGACCGAGAACAGGGGTAGCGTCGCTGCCAGCAGCAGGCAGCCCGCCAGCCCCAGCACGGGCAGCGGCCGCCACGGGGCACCCTCGTCGCGGCGCAGGGTCATCGCCGAGGCGTTGGCGATTGCGTAGTAGCCGAGCACGCCGAACGAGGAGAAGCCGATCGCGCCGCGCAGGTCCACCAGCAGCACCAGGACGGCCACGGCGACGCCGACGGCGGCCTCCGCACGGTGCGGCACCCCGGTCCGCTCGCTGACGGCGTCCAGCACCCCGGGCAGGTTACGGTCGCGGGCCATCGCGAACGTCGTCCGGGAGACGCCCAGGATCAGCGCGAGCAGGGAACCGAGCGCCGCTACTGCGGCCCCGACCCGTACGACGGGGGCCAGCCAGCCCGGGCCGACCTCGGCCAGTGGTGCGGTCACGGCGGCGAGCCGGGCCGGGCCCAGGCTGCCGAGCAGGGTGAGGGCGACCGCGGCGTACAGGACGAGGGTGATGGTGAGCGCGATCGGGACGGCCCGGGGGATGGTGCGGGCCGGGTCGCGGACCTCCTCGCCCAGGGTGGCGATGCGGGCGTACCCGGCGAAGGCGAAGAAGAGCAGGCCGGCGCCCTGCAGCACGCCCCAGACCGAGACCTGGGGGCCGCTGCCGAGGTGGGCCAGGCCGTCCGTGGAGCCCGCGGCGACGACTGCCAGCAGCACGACGATCACGGTCGCCACCAGGATCCGGGCGGCCAGCGCCGACTTCTGCACCCCGGCCAGGTTCAGCGCGGTCAGGGCCGCGACGGCGAGCACGGCCAGCAGTCGTTCGTGGCCGGGGGCGACGTACGCGCCGAAGGTCAGCGCCATCGCCGCGCAGGAGGCGGTCTTGCCGATGACGAAGCCCCAGCCCGCCAGGAAGCCCCACAGGTCGCCCAGCCGCTTGCGTCCGTAGACGTAGGTCCCGCCCGACGAGGGGTAGACGGCCGCCAGCCGCGCCGACGAGACCGCGTTGCAGTACGCGACCACAGCCGCCACGGCCAGCGCGAGCAGCAGCCAGCCACCGGCGACCGCCGCGGCCGGGGCGAAGGCCGCGAAGACACCCGCGCCGATCATCGCGCTGAGGCCGACCACCACCGCATCGGTGACGCCGAGCCGCCGGGTCAACTCCACCGGATCACCCTTCCCCAGCCAGGTGAACGCCCGGCGGCCGGGCAGTCACAGCTCGGTCCAGCCGGCGGTGGTCCGCAGGGCCTGCTCCCAGCGCTGGTGGCCGGGGTCGGCGAGGCCCAGGGCGCGGCGCAGGGCCAGCATCTGCCGGCACTTGGCCAGCATGGCCGCCTGCCGCCGGGGCCAGGGCGGGCGGCTGCCGTACCCGGCGAACAGCTCGGTCAGCGCGCCAGCGTGGCCCGGGTGGTGGGTACGCACGATCCACTCGCACCAGGCCAGGTCCTCCACCGGGTCGGCGCCGGACCGGGCCCACTCCCAGTCCAGGATCCCGGTGATGTCGTGGGTGCCGGGATCCAGCAGAACGTTGTTGGGGCCGTAATCACCGTGCGTCACGTCGGCCGCGACGAGCTTGCGCACCATCGCGCCGCACGAGCGCAGCACCGGCCCGGCGTGCCCGGCGTCGATCAGCTCCTGGCCGTGCACCCCGCCGAGGTGGGTCAGGTGCAGCTCCCCGGTCGGTGCGGACAGCAGCACCGGAACCGGCAGCCGTCCGGCCAGCACCTGGAGCATGTCGCGTTCGGTGGCCCAGCGGGTGCGGTCGTCCGGTCCGGTGAAGCGCTTGACCACGACGGCCCCGTCACCGCGGGTGTCGTTGGTGTACCCGTGTCGCAGAGGCTGCATCCGTCCCGCCGTTGCTCAGCGTATGACGGGTGAGGATAACCGTCCACGCGCCGGAAACACACCGCGCGTACCGTAACGTTCCTGGTCAAGCAGGGTGCGTCGAAACAGGGGGACCGCACGTGGATCTGCACACGGTCGTCGAGGTGGTCAGTCCGGCCGCCGTCGGGCAGTGGCGGCCCGGGGACGCCTGGCTGGCCGGCGGGACGGCGTTGTTCGCCGAGCCACAGACCGACGTGACCCGGCTGCTCGACCTGGTGGCCGCGGGCTGGACCCCGATCACCGTGCCCGGGCACGGCCTGGAGATCGCGGCGACCTGCACGGTCGCCGACCTCGCCGGGTACGCGGGCGCCGAGCACTTCACCGCCTTCCACGAGCTGGCCACCGCCTGCTGCCGG
>NZ_JBEZGQ010001002.1:0-3010 GCF_040650095.1 Actinoplanes sp. NPDC048791
CGGGCAGGCCGCCGGGCTGGAGTACAACGCGGTCGGCGACCCGGAGCGGTCGTTCCGCTTCGGGCTCGACCGCATCCTGGACGGGCTGGAGCGCCCTGCTGCGCGTGCACGCCGCCCTCGTCCCGCAGCTCGACCGCGAACTGCAGGCGGCCTGCGGACTGCCGCTGACCTGGTATGACGTCCTGCTGGAACTCAACGCGGCACCGGGTCGCCGGCTCAGCATGGGCGAACTCGGGGCGGTGGCCGTGGTCAGCCGGTCCCGGGTGAGCCGGGTCGTCGACCAGCTCACCGCCGACGGGCTCGTGACGCGCGAGGCCAATCCCGACGACCGCCGGTCCGCGTACGCGACGATCACCGAGGCCGGCCGGGCCCGCCTGCGCGCCGCCGCGCCGGTCTATCTCGGCGGCATCGAACGCCATTTCACCGCCCATCTCGCCGCCGCGGAGGCCCGCACCGTGGCGACGGCGCTGGGAAAGGTCATCGCCGAGCTGGACCGCTCCTGAACGAACGGTTGGAAATCGCCGGCATCGGGTAGGGCACGCCCATGACCTCGCTCTCTGCCCCGGTGTTGGCCGCGGAAGCGATAACCTCCGCCGGAACCGGCCAACTCGTCCTGGCCGCGGTGCTCGGCATCGTGGTCGTCGTCCTGCTCATCGCCTGGGCCAAGTGGCATCCCTTCCTCGCCCTGATCATGGGCGCGGCCGTGCTCGGAGTCGTGGCCGGCGCCGCGCCCGAGGACACCATCACCTCGTTCACCACTGGAGTCGGCAGCACGGTCGGCAGCGTCGGACTGCTGATCGCGCTGGGCTCCATGATCGGGGCGCTGCTGGCCGAGTCCGGCGGCGCCGACAGCATCGTCAACACGATCGTCCGCAAGTTCTCCGGATCGGCGCTGCCCTGGGCCATGGCGGGTGTCGCCGCGCTCATCGGCCTGCCGCTGTTCTTCGAGGTCGGCGTCGTGCTGCTGGTGCCGATCGTGCTGCTGGTGGCCCAGCGCACCGACGTACCGCTGCTCAAGATCGGCATCCCGGCGCTGGCCGGCCTGTCGGTCCTGCACGGCCTGGTCCCGCCGCACCCCGGCCCGCTGGTCGCGATCTCCAGCCTCGGCGCGGACCTCGGCCTGACCCTCGCCTTCGGGCTCATCTGCGCCATCCCGACAGTGATCATCGCGGGCCCGATCTTCGGCAACTTCATCGCCAAGCGGGTGCCGCTGGCGGTGCCGGCCCAGCTCGTACCCGCGGGCAGCGGCGGCCGGACCGCCGGTTCCGGCCCGGACGGCGGTCAGGATTTCGTCGACCGCGACGACCTGGCCAACGCCGGTTCCACGGAGCCGGACAAGCCGGTCGACAGTGACCTGCCGTCCCGGCGGCGCAACCCGGGCGTGCTCCCGGCGGTGCTCACCATCCTGCTGCCGATCGTGCTGATGCTCGTCCGCGCGATCGGTGAGCTGACCCTCGACAAGGACACCGGCCTGCGCAGTGCGCTCGACATCGCCGGCACCCCGGTGGTGGCGCTGCTGGCCGGCGTGCTGCTGGCCATGTGGACGCTGGGCAAGCGGGCCGGTTTCGACCGGGCGCAGACCTCGGCGGTCATCGGCGGCTCGCTGCCGCCGATCGCCGGCATCCTGCTCATCGTGGCCGCCGGCGGCGGTTTCAAGCAGGTCCTGGTCGACGCCGGGGTCGGCAACGTGGTCGCGGACGCGGCCAAGGACGCCAACATCTCCGCGCTGCTGCTCGGCTTCCTGGTCGCGGTGGGCATCCGGGTGGCCACCGGTTCGGCCACCGTCGCCACGATCACCGCCGCGGGCATCGTGGCCCCGCTCGCCGCGACCCTGGACAAGCCCGAGATCTCGCTGCTCGCGCTGGCCATCGGCTGTGGCTCGCTGTTCTTCTCGCACGTCAACGACGCGGGCTTCTGGCTGGTCAAGGAGTACTTCGGGATGACGGTCGGGCAGACCATCAAGACCTGGTCGGTGATGGAGACGATCATCTCGGTGGTCGGCTTCGCCTGCGTGCTGATCCTCGACATCTTCGTCTGACCTCGGTCCGTCCTCCGGTGACCGCGCCCGCTCCGGCGGACGCGGTCACCGCTTGGTGCGGAGGTACGGCACGACCAGCGCGGCGATGCACAGCAGAGTCACCACGCCCAGGCCGAGGTGCACGACCAGCGGCCCGCCGTAGATCGACAGCGCCAGGTTGCCGACCGTGCAGAGCAGCAGCAGGGTCCAGACCAGGGCCCGGGTGGCGGGGGAGGTGCTGGAACGGTCGATGTCGGTCATGGCTGACTCCTCGTGGGACGGGACGCGGTGTGCGTCCGTTGCCATCGACGCTAGGCAGCCGGGCGGGCCGTGCCGATCCCGTCATCTGCCCTGCCGGGGTACAGCAGGCTGTACTTTCGGGCCCCGGCCCTGCCACCGGTGGCGGCTTGGCCCTAGGGTCAGCGGCCATGGAGGCGAGGATCCGGCGGCTGGCCGGCGAGGCACGCAGGTCGACCCTGCGGGCGCTGCGCGACCTGCTCGTCGGTCTGGGCACCGCCACCCTGGCCCTGGGCGCGCTGTCCTGGCTGTTGCTGGTGGCCGTCACGAGCCTGATCGGCATCGGACTGTTGCTGCTGCCCTCGGCCCTGCGCCTGCTGCACGCCGTGGCCGACATCGAGCGCAACCGGCTCTCGCGCCGCGGCGAGGAGGTGCTCAGCCCCGGCCCGCCACCGGCCCGATGGCAGAGGGCGGTGGCCGACCCGGGCACGCGGCGCGAGGTCGCGTGGGCAGCCCGGCACGCCACCCTGGGCCTGCTGCTCGGCGTTCTCGGCATCCAGCTGCCGGTCTGGGCCGTACGGGACAGCACGTTCGCCCTCTGGTGGCAGCTGATCCCCGAGGGCGACCGGACGCCGGGACTCGGCCTG
This sequence comes from Actinoplanes sp. NPDC048791, assembly GCF_040650095.1. Lineage (NCBI taxonomy): Bacteria > Bacillati > Actinomycetota > Actinomycetes > Micromonosporales > Micromonosporaceae > Actinoplanes > Actinoplanes sp. NPDC048791. Next base: position 2,902 of record NZ_JBEZGQ010001002.1, read on the forward strand.
TGGACCGTGCACGACTGGGCGGGCGTTGTCACCGTCACGCTGCTGGGACTACCGATTCGCCGGCGCCGGAACGAAGCGCCGCTCGGGAAAGGCGGCAACGTACAGGCCG
>NZ_JBEZGQ010001003.1:0-3008 GCF_040650095.1 Actinoplanes sp. NPDC048791
GCCACCTTCAACGCGGCCCTGGCCGCCGCCCTCACCGCCGGTCCGGCCTCGGGCGGCGTGGTCCGGGTGACGTCCGGCGCCGGCGACGGACCGCCGGGCCCCGACGTGGCGCACACCTGGCCGGGGCATGACGCCGACGGCTGGCGGGCCGCCGCCGACGCCCTCAACGGCTACGACATCGCGATCATCCAGCACGAGTACGGCATCTACCCCGGCGCCGACGGCGCGGACGTGCTGCGGCTGATGCGCCGGCTGCGGGTGCCCAGCATCGTCGTCCTGCACACCGTGCTGAGCCGGCCCACGCCCCGGCAGAAGTCGGTGCTGGAACAGGTCGTGGGGGCCGCGGGCGCGGTCGTCACCATGACCGGCACCGCCCATGACCGGCTGATCGTCGGCTACGACGTGGACCCGGCCAAGGTGTCGGCCATCCCGCACGGCGCGGCCGACCACACCGGTACGCCGGTGGTCCGCGGGCCGCGGCCGCACTTGCTCACCTGGGGTCTGCTCGGCCCGGGCAAGGGCGTCGAGTGGGCCATCCGGGCACTGCCGCACCTGCGCCGCCTCGATCCCGTCTACACCGTCGCCGGGCGGACCCATCCCAAGGTGCTCGAGCGCCACGGCGAGGCGTACCGGGCGAGCCTGCACCAGCTCGGCGCCGAGCTCGGGGTCGCGCAGTCCGTCGACTACCGGTCGCAGTATCTCGACGACGCGGCTCTCGGCGCGCTGATCCGGTCCGCGGACGTGGTGGTGCTGCCGTACGACTCCGTCGAGCAGGTGACCTCCGGGGTGCTGATCGAGGCCGTCGCCGCCGGTGTGCCGGTGGTCGCCACCGCCTTCCCGCACGCGGTGGAGCTGCTCACCGACGGGCCGGGGCTGCTCGTACCGCACCGCAATCCCCGGGCGCTGGCCACCGCCATCCGCAAGGTGCTCACCCAGCCGGCCCTGGTCCGGACCACCGGCGACGCCGCCACCCTGCGCTGGCCGGCGGTCGCCGCCCGCTACGAGGCGCTGGCCGCGGGACTGATGACGAATGCGGCGCAGCCGGCCACGGCACCGGCGTGACCGCGGTCATCGGTGTCCCGGCCCGGCGCCGGCAGGCTCCGGCCCCCAGCTTCGCCCACCTGGCGCGGCTGAGCGACGACACCGGCCTGCTGGAGCACGCCCGGCACGCCGTGCCCCGGCGGGAGCACGGCTACTGCACCGATGACGTCGCCCGCGGGCTGGTCGTGGTCAGCCGGGAGCCGGACCCGGCACCGGCGGTGCTGCGGCTGGCCGAGGTCTATCTGAGCTTCCTGACCCACGCGCAGGACGACAGCGGCGCGTTCCACAACCGGCTCTCGTACGACCGGCGCTGGACCGACGACGCGGGCCTGGGTGACTGGTGGGGTCGTGCCCTGTGGGGGCTGGGCACCGCGGCCGCCCGGAGCACGGCGCCGTGGATCCAGCAGGAGGCGCTGTACGCCTTCGACCTGAGTGCCGTCCGCCGTTCGCCGGCACCGCACGCCATGGCCTTCGCGGGGCTGGGAGCCGCCGAGGTGCTGCGCCGGCATCCGAAGCACCCCGGTGCGGCGGCCCTGCTAGCTGATGCTGCCGCGGCCGTCGGGTGGCCCGACTCCGACCCGCTGTGGTCGTGGCCCCGGCGGCACCTGGCCTACGCCAGCGCCGCGCTGGCCGAGGTCGTGATCCTCGCCGGGGCGGCCCAGCAGGACAAGGCGCTGCGGGCCGCCGGGCTGCGGATGCTGAGCTGGCTGCGCGGTCTGCAACTCGTCGACGGCCGGCTGTCGGTGCTGCCGGCGGCCGGCTGGCGCCACGGCACGGCCCGGCAGCAGTACGACCAGCAGCCGATCGAGGTGGCGGCGCTGGCCGACGCATGTGCGACCGCGGCCGCGGCCACCGGTGATCCCGGCTGGCACGACGGCGTACGGCAGTCGATCGGCTGGTTCCTCGGTGACAACGACACCGGGGCGGTCATGTGGGACCGGGCCACCGGCGGCGGCTACGACGGGCTGACCCCGGCCGGTCCCAACCTCAACCAGGGCGCGGAGTCGACGCTCGCGCTCATCGCCACCCTGCAGCACGGGCGCGGGGTGGCCGGCTTCAGCGCCGCCCCCCGGTGATCATCCGGGCCTTCAGGAGGCGGCGATGCGGCCCTCCGGCACGTCCCAGTCCGCTTCGAGATCGCCGGCCCACGGCACGACCCGTACCGCGATCGAGCCGCCGCCCGCACAGCTCGCGGTCAGCAGGCCGGTGGACTGGCCGGAGAAGTAACCCACGCTGACGATGCGACCGGCCACCTCGACGTCGTGCGGGCGGCGGCTCCAGCCGGCCGCGCTGAGCCGGAGCCGGACGATCGGGCCGTACCGCTCGTCCAGGGCCTCGACCAGGCCGGGCAGCTCGGCAGCCGGGTCGGTGCCCCGGGGCCACCAGCAGCCCTGCACCACCGGGCGGGGGCCTGCGGTCGGTTCGAGCCACAGCCGGGGCGCGGTGGTGGGAGTGCGGGTGTCGGTCGAGCGTGCCATCGGACTTCCTGTCATCGATGAGCGTCGTCGGGCACGGGTCCAGACCAGGAACGAGAGTTACGGCAGGGACGAGGTCCACCGAGGCCGGTGAAGGGGGAAACACTGTGAACAGTACGCCTGCACCGCCAGGAGAAGGCCCCTTGATCACCCCGGTGGTGTTCCTGACCGAGTACCGCGACCGGCCGTCCCGGCTGTTGACGCTGCTCCGGCGGGTCAGTGCCGGCGACCAGATCGCCTTCGGCCGGCTCTACCTCACCCTTGAGCCGGACGTCACGACCGTGGTCCGGGAACAGGTGGGGGACCCTCGGGAGGCCGGTGAGATCACGGCGGCCACCTTCCTGGAGGCGTGGCAGTCCGCGGACCTGCACACCGCACCGGGCACCGACGTGGCCGGCTGGATCACCGGCGTCGCGGCGCGCCGGGCCGGGGAACAGCACGACCCGCGGACCCGGTCGCATCCGTCGCGCCACGACTACTCCCCGGGCGTGG
>NZ_JBEZGQ010001004.1:0-3000 GCF_040650095.1 Actinoplanes sp. NPDC048791
GTCCCGTCCGGGTCGGCGCCGAGCCCGACGAAGCGGCGGCGGTCGGCGGCGACCCGGCCGTCGAGGTCGGCGGTCGGGCGGCCCGCCACGGAGACCTGGATCGTGCTGCCCCGCCGCACCGCTGACCCGGCGGCGGGATGGACCGCCACCACGGTGCCGGGCGCCTGCCGGGCTCGAGGGCGGTAGCTCAGGATCGGCACCACGCCGGCGTCACCGGCCAGTTTGTCGACGCGTGCTACGTCGCGGCCGATCAGATCGGGAACGGTCGCGGCCGCGGTGTCCACCCGGTCACTTCGTCGGCGTGGCCGACGTACCGCGGTGGCGAGCAGGATCACGGGACCGAGCAGGATCGCGGTGTTGAGCAGGGCGGATGACGGGCGGGCGCGGCGGACGGGCATGGTGGGCCTCCGGGATCGCACGAGGGCAGTCCGCGCTTGGACGCGCAGGCGCGCGAGCCTGGTTCCCGCCCGGGTCGCGGACGGCACATCCGGCGCTTACGCGGCCAAGCTCCGGGCCACGTCGGTGGGCACGCGGCCTCGCTCCGGGCAAAGCCGGCGGTCGAGCGGTGGCCCTGCCAGGGCCAGGCCGGGGTTTAACCGGCGCTTACGTGGCCCCGCTCCGGGCCAAGCCGGGGTGACGCGGCGGCCCTGCCCAGGGCCGGGCCGGGTTGAGCGGCGCTTACGCGGCCCCGCTCCGAACAGGCCGGTGGTCACGCGGCCCCGCTCCGGACCAGGCCGGGGTGACGCGGCTGCCCAGGGCCAGGGTTAAGCGGCTTCGCCCCGGGCCACTTCGGCTTGGTAGGCGGCGGTGAGCCGGGCCAGCACCGACTCGGTGCCGGCCGGGCGGGGGACGCCCAAATGCAGCTCGCGCAGCTCGGCCATGAAGTCTTCCCAGAGCGCCGGGCCGCCGCGTTCCAGCAGCTCGGCCCGGATGGCCAGCTCGCGGGTGACCGGCAGGTGCCGGCGGCCCCAGGCGCCGAGGTGGGCGAGCACCGGTACGAGCTGGATGGCGGGCTCGGTCAGGCTGAGCAGGATGCGCTGCTTGTGCCGGGGATCGGGCGCCGAGGTCAGCATGCCGAGCGCGGTCAGCCGCTGGAGGCGGTCGGCCAGGATGTTGGACGCGATGCCCTCTTCGCTCTCGGTCAGCAGCGCCCGGAAGTGCCGGCGGTTGCCGAACATCATGTCCCGGATGATCAGCAGCGACCATTTGTCCCCGAGGACCTCGAGGGACAGGTTGATCGGGCACCCGGACCGGTGTTCCTCGGTCATCGTCGCTCCTCGCTGGTACAGACCGCACCACGCCGTACCGGTTGCAGTCTACAACCGGTATCCGGTACGGTCCAAACCGATTGCAGATAACAACCGGTTTTGAGAGGACAACGACCATGGCGTACGTGACCTCCGACCCCGCCGTCTCCGCGGACGGCTTCGTGGCCGGGCCCGGGCAGAGCCGGCAGGACCCCATCGGCGAGGGCGGCGAGCAGCTGCACCGCTGGATGTTCGACACCCCGGACGAGAACACCGCCGAACTGGCGGCGATCACCGCCGCCGACGCGTTCATCATGGGGCGCAACATGTTCGGCCCCGGGCGCGGCGACTGGGATCCGGATTGGCGCGGCTGGTGGGGCGAGGATCCGCCGTACCACAAGCCGGTCTTTGTTCTTACCCATCACCCGCGCGCCGACCTGGTGATGCAGGGCGGCACCACGTTCTCCTTCGTCACCGGCGGCCTTCAGGAGGCTTTCGCCCGGGCCCGCGAGGCCTCCGGCGACGGACGGATCTCCGTGGCCGGCGGCGCCTCGACGATCAACCAGGCCCTCGCCGCCGGCATCCTCGACGAGTTGCGCCTGCACATCGCGCCGGTGGTGCTGGGCCGGGGTGAGCGGCTCTTCGACGGGATTCCGCCGGTACGCCTGGAGCAGCTCTCCGGCCGCTCGGCGTCGCTGGTCACCCACCTCACCTACCGGGTGCTGCCCCCGGCCTGAGCCAGCACCTCGTCCATCACCTCGGCGAAGCGGCGCGGCTGTTCCAGGAACGCCCGGTGACCACCGGACGGCACCACGGTCAGCCGCTTGCCGGGCGCCCGCAGTGCCTCGTACCAGGGGGTGAAGAGGACGGCCAGGCCCCGCATCTCGTGGGCGCCCTGCACGAAGTAGACCGGCACCTCCAGCTGGGACACGTCGCGGCGCAGGTCCACGCTCTGCATCCGGGGGTAGAGCGCGTTCCAGGTGTCCAGCACGGCGTTGACGGTGTGCGCCTTCTGCAACAGCGTGTACTCCGAGGCGTCGATGCCGTCGAAGGGGTCACCCGCCCCGGGCGCGTTGCCCGAGTGGTCGTAGTCGTAGACCTGGTTCGCGTACAGCATGATCGGCTCGTACGAGTAGACGTCCCGGTACGGCGGCGGCCCGAGCGCGGTCAGCGTACGGACGAGCTCCTCGCGGCCCGTGGCTCGCGCCCAGGCCAGGATGTCGGCGTAGAAGATCTTGTCGCTCGCGGGCAGATCAACAGCCTGCCCGGCGCCGATGTACGCCCGGTACAGCTCGGGCCGCCGCTGCACCGCCAGCACGCCCAGGATCGAGCCGCCGGAGTGCCCGAGCAGGAAGATCTTCTCCTGGTGGAACCGGCGGCGCAGCGCCTCGGTGACGGCGATGACGTCCGCGACCGCACTGTCCACCGTCACTGTCGCGGTCGGATCCAGAACGGGGTACGACGAGCCTCCGCCGCGCCGGTCCAGCGTCACCACCACGAACCGCTTCTCCAGCTCGGCCAGGTGGCGCCGGGCCGCGCCCAGTTCCGAGCCGCCCGGCGCCCCGGGCACGAACAGCAGCACGGGTGCCGACCGGTCGACGCCCCGGATCAGTGCGCCGAGCCGGTGGCCGCCCGCGTCGATCCGGGTCAGCTCGGCGATGCTGCGCTCCCCCGCGATCCCCGGCGTCCGGGCCGGTACGGCCACCGCCACCGTCACCGCCAGCAGTACCGCGCTCAACAACCCCGTCGCCGC
>NZ_JBEZGQ010001005.1:0-2990 GCF_040650095.1 Actinoplanes sp. NPDC048791
GGCCAATCCGCCGGGCACCCGCAGCACCGCGTCCGGGCGGTCGAAGCGCACGTCGGCGCCGAAGAACGCGGTGTAGCTGCCGACCGGCGCGAGCGGCGCGTGCGGCAGGTGCACCGAGCGCAGGCCGTACGGGCCGCCGTGCAGCAGCACGATGATCCGGTGGAACAGGCCGAGCCCCAGGTCGACGACCTGGGGTGGCAGCGGCTCGGCCTCGGTGCCGCGGTAGAGCAGGCCCACCACGCCGGGCCGGCCGGCCGGGTCCGCGATCTGCGAGACGGTCAGCGCCGGGCTGTGCACGAACAGGAAGCGGTTCGCGGTCTCCAGTGCGGCGCCGAACGTCGGCGAATTCTCGATGGCCAGGGCGAGCGGCCCGAGCACGGTGGCGTTCTGCTGCCCGGCCAGCCGCAACCCCAGGTCGGGGCAGCCCAGCTCGGCCGCGGCGGTCTCCAGGATGCGTCCGGCCGCCAATGACGGGATCACCGCGTCGTCGGAGTCCAGCGCGGGCGCGGGCACCCGGAACCGGGCCAGCAGCGCCGCGCTGTCACCGCCCAGCCCGTCCACCAGCTCAGGTAGCCCGCGCAGGGAGGCCGCCCGCACCATCGAGTCCATGCCGAACCCTAACCGCGGTGTCGCGCAGAGGTAAATGAGTGTCGCGTGAAGACAAGTCGGCCCGGTCCGCGGTGACCGAGACTGGCGCCATGGCCGAACACTTCGACGTGCTTATCATCGGCGCCGGGCTGTCCGGGATCGGCGCGGCGTGGCGGCTGCAACAGGAGCGGCCGGGCACCAGCTACGCCATCCTCGAGGCCCGCGACGCCATCGGCGGGACCTGGGACCTGTTCCGCTACCCGGGCGTGCGCTCGGACTCCGACATGTTCACCCTCAGCTACCCGTTCCGCCCCTGGCAGGGCGACCGTTCGCTGGCCTCGGGCGAGAGCATCCGCCAGTACATCCAGGACACGGCGGACGAGGGTGGCATCACGCCGCACATCCGCTTCTCCGCCCGGGTCGTGGCCGCCGACTGGAGCGCCGGCCGCTGGACCGTCCGGCTGGCCGGGGGCGAGACCCTGACCTGCCGTTTCCTGTACGCGTGCGCCGGCTACTACGACTACGCCCGGGGCCACCAGCCGGACTTCGCCGGGCTCGACGACTACACCGGCCGGTTCGTGCACCCGCAGTCGTGGCCCGAGGACCTGGACCATGCCGGCAAACGAGTGGTGGTCATCGGCAGTGGGGCGACCGCGGTGACGCTCGTGCCCGCGATGGCCGAGACAGCCGCCCACGTCACCATGCTCCAGCGCTCGCCGTCGTACCTGACCGTGCTGCCCGGGCGGGACGTGGTCGCCGACCTGTTGCGCCGGCGGCTGCCCGCCCGCGTCGCCCACAAGGTCGCCCGGGCCAAGAACATCGTCCTCTCGCAGGGCTTCTACCAGCTCGCCCGGCGCCGCCCGGAACGCGTCAAGGCCATCCTGCGCCGCTTCGCCGTCCGGCACCTGGCCGACCCGAACTACGTCGACGAGCACTTCACCCCCGCCTACCAGCCCTGGGACCAGCGGCTGTGCGTGATCCCGGACGGCGACCTGTTCGCGGCGATCAAGAAGGGCACCGCCTCGATGGTCACCGACCACATCGAGCGGTTCGTACCGGAGGGCATCCGGCTGCGCTCGGGCCGCACGCTCGAGGCGGACATCGTGGTGTCGGCCACCGGGTTGTCGTTGCTGCCGATCGGCGGGGTCACCCTCACCGTCGACGGCCGCGAGGTCGAGCCGGGCAAGAGCGTCGCGTACCGCGGGGTGATGCTCAGCGGGGTGCCGAACTTCGCCTACTGCATCGGCTACACCAACGCCTCGTGGACGCTGCGCGCCGACCTGTCGCACCGCTACGTGTGCCGGCTGCTGGCCTTCCTGGACAAGAACGGGTACGTCAGCGCCACGCCGGACGAAGGGCCCGGCAACCGGCGGCCGCTGCTCGACCTGACGTCGGGCTACGTGCAACGGGCGCTGGACCGCTTCCCGCAGCAGGGCGACAAGGACCCGTGGACGGTCCGGCAGAACTACCTGCTCGACGTGCTCACCACCCCGCGGGCCGACGTCCGCCGGGACATGACCTTCGCCCGAACCACCGCACCCGTGCTGGAGGAGATCCGATGACGCGGCTGAGCCCGTACCGTTTCCCGGGCCGGACGGCCGTGCTGACCGGAGCCGCCAGCGGCATCGGTGAGCAGCTGGCCCACGACCTCGCCGCCCGCGGCAGCGACCTGGTCCTCGTCGACCGCGACGCGTTGCGGCTCGACGCGGTCGCCGAGCGGATCCGGGCCACGCACCCCGCCCGCGCGGTCGAGACGCTGGTCGCCGACCTCGGTGACCGGGCGGCCGTGCTGAGCACCGCGGCGGGCATCCGGGAGCGGCACCCGGCGATCGGCCTGCTGGTCAACAACGCCGGGACGGCGCTGGGCGGACGCTTCGACCAGCTCGACCTTGCGCAGTTCGAGCAGGTGATGGTGGTCAACTTCACCGCGCCCATGCTGCTCATCCACCACCTGCTGCCGGCCCTGACCGCCGAGCCGGGCAGCCACCTGGTCAACGTCTCCAGCCTGTACGGGCTCATCGCACCGCCGGGACAGTCGGCCTACAGCGCCAGCAAGTTCGCGCTCCGCGGGCTCAGTGAGGTGCTGCGCGGCGAACTGCTGGAGTCGGGCGTGGGCGTGACGACGGTGCATCCGGGTGGCATCCGTACCCGGATCGCGGAGAGCGCGCAGATCGGCGCCGGAGTGCCGGCCACCGAGGTCGAGCTGCAGCAGCGGGTTTTCGCCGCCCTGCTGACGTATCCGCCGGAGAAGGCGGCCCGGGAGATCCTCGACGCCGTCGCGCGCCGCCGCGCCCGGGTGCTGATCGCCGCCAGCGCGAAGATCTCCGACGTGCTCGCCCGGCTGCTGCCGGTGAGCCACATGCGGGTGATCGGGCGGCTGACCGCCGTGGCCGGTCGCCGCG
>NZ_JBEZGQ010001006.1:0-2988 GCF_040650095.1 Actinoplanes sp. NPDC048791
CCAGAGTAAAGGCCGCACCGCGATGCGGTCCGGCCTTCTTCATGTGATCTTCAGCACGCCATCGCTAAGCTCATCGATGTGCGTCTCACCACGGCCGCCGTCGTGCTCGCGCTCGCCGGGTCTCTGACGGCCTGCGCCGGCCCGGGCAACACCCCATCCGGTACGCCCACAGCAAAGTCCGAGACGGTAACTCTGTGGGCCAGCGCGGCACCCGCCCCGCCCCAGGTGGTGCCGCCACCAGTCCCCGGCACACCCGGAGTGGGCTGTGACGGCCGGCGGATCCAGCCGGCCCAGCCGAAGCGGATGGGCTCGGCCCCGCCGCGACCGATGACCAGCGCGGAAGCCGACGCCGCCGAACGGGCCCGCCGGGCACTGGAGGCAGCCAACCCGCCGCTGCCCCGGCGTGGTCCGCTGCCGTCCGCGGCGGCAGCCCAGGCCGAAACGTGCGCCCGCAACCTGTCGCCGCAGCTCAACCTCCTGATGCACGCCTCCGGCCCGCTCGACGAGCAAACCCTGCGCGCGCTTCTCACCCGCGAGGGCTTGACCGGCGTGGCGATCGGCCCGGGACCGAACTTCGCAGCCGCGACCGGCACCGCCTGCGTGCACGGCAGCCTCGCCGGAGAACGACCGGAAATGAGCATCGGCCCACCCGCCCCCGACGGCACCTGCCACCCCTGATCCCGCCGGCCTCAGCCCCAGGCGCGTTTCAGGGCGACCCGCGCCTCCAGCTCCAGCAGCTGCCGCTTGCGAGGCAGCCCACCGCCGAACCCGGTCAGCTTGCCGCCCGCTCCGACCACCCGATGGCACGGCACGATCACCGGCACCGGGTTGTGATTGCAAGCCGTCCCCACCGCACGGGCCGCGCCCGGATCACCCAATGCGGTCGCGATCGCCCCGTAAGTCAGCATCTCGCCGTACGGGATAGCGACGATCTGTCCCCACACAGCCCGCTCGAAATCGGATCCGCCGCGCAGCTCGACCGGCACCGTGAAATCCGTCAGCGCACCGGCGAAGTAGGCCTTGAGCTGCTCGACGGCCGGATGCTCGGCCGCCTCGCCGGAGGTCGCGCCGAACCGCACGCCGACCACGACGTCGCCGTCGAGCCGGACGCCCAGCGGTCCGATGGGGGAGTCCACGAGCAGCTGCATGACCCGATTGTGCCGCGCGGGTACGACAGTCAGGAGGTGTGGCCCTGCTCGCGGGCCCAGCGGCGCAGCTCCGCCTCGGCCTCGTCGCGGTCCAGCGGCCCGCGGTCCAGCCGCAGCTCCTTGAGGAAACGCCAGGCCTGGCCGACGATCGGTCCCGGCGGCACGCCCAGCAGTTCCATGATCGCGTTGCCGTCCAGGTCGGGCCGGACCCGGGCCAGGTCCTCCTCGGCCTCGATCCGGGCGATCCGCTCCTCGAGCGCGTCGTAGTCGGCGGACAGCGCCGCCGCCTTGCGCTTGTTGCGGGTCGTGCAGTCGGAACGCGTCAGCTTGTGCAGCCGTGGCAGCAGCTCGCCGGCGTCGGTGACGTAGCGCCGCACCGCCGAGTCGGTCCACTCGCCGCGGCCGTACCCGTAGAAGCGCAGGTGCAGCGCGACCAGCTCGACCACCTGGGACGTGACGTCCTTGGGGTACTTCATGGCCTTCATCCGCTGCTTGGTGAGCCGCGCGCCGACCACCTCGTGGTGGTGGAAGCTGACCCGCCCGTCGCGGCCGACCGCCTTGGTGGCCGGCTTGCCGACGTCGTGCATCAGCGCCGCCATCCGCAGCACGAAGTCCGGCCCGGCGTCACCCTCGAGCCGGATCGCGTTGGTGACCACGATCAGCGTGTGCTCGTAGACGTCCTTGTGCTGGGCGTGCTCGTCGATCTCCAGCTTGAGCCCGGAGATCTCCGGGATGAACCGGTCGGCCAGGCCGGTGTCGACCAGCAGCCGCAGCCCGGCGATCGGGTCGAGCCCGCAGAGCAGCTTGGTGAACTCGTCGCGGATCCGCTCGGCGGTGATCCGGTCCAGGTCGGCGGCCATCTCCGTCATGGCCTCGACGACCGGCTTGTCCACGGCGAAGCGCAGCTTGGCGGCGAACCGGGCCGCGCGCAGCATCCGAAGTGGATCATCAGTGAACGACGACGCGGGCGCGGCCGGCGTCCGGATCAGCCCGGCGGCCAGATCCTCGAGCCCCCCGTACGGGTCGGTGAAGACGTGACCCGGCAGGCTGACCGCCATCGCGTTGATCGTGAAGTCGCGCCGGCGCAGGTCGTCGAGCAGGTTGTCGCCGTACTCCACCACCGGGTTGCGGGTCACCCCGTCGTACGCCTCGGCCCGGTACGTGGTGATCTCGAGCCGCAGGCCGTCCTTCTGGATGCCGATCGTGCCGAACTCGCGGCCGGTCTCCCAGATGGCGTCCGCCCAGCCCTTGACCAGGGCGAGCGTCTGCTCGGGCCGGGCGTCGGTGCAGAAGTCGAGGTCGTCGCCGAGCCGGCCGAGCAGCGCGTCCCGCACCGAACCGCCGACCAGGTGCAACTCATGGCCGGCGGCGCCGAAACGGCGTCCCAGCTCATCGGCGACGGGGGAGACGCGCAGCAACTCCGTGACGGCGTTGCGCTGGGCTCGGCTCAACTCAGACATGGGACGACCAGGGTAGCGTCCCGGCCTCAGCTCAAGGGCGGTGGGCAGGGGCTTCCTGGCAGTCTCCGGAGGCGACGGGCAGGATGGACGGCGTGCCCGTTTCCGCGGCGCTGCGTCGCCTCAGTGAGGACCCGCGGTTCTGGTCCTTTCTGCTGGTGCACGACGGCGCGTTACCCGATCCCGACCCGGTCGAGCTGCGCGTCAGCCTCCCGGTCACCGGCGGCTACGGCCTTGTGCTCGACCTCGACCTGGTCACCGGCGAGCAGACCCTCGGCCTGCGCGAGCCCGCGAGCAGCGAGCCCGTGCAGCTCGGCTGGGCCGCGCCGGGCCGGCCGTACCCGGCGGCGCTGCGCTGGCACGAGCTGGAGCTGTGCGCCCGG
>NZ_JBEZGQ010001007.1:0-2988 GCF_040650095.1 Actinoplanes sp. NPDC048791
CGCCCGGCGGCCGCGGGCGGCCTATTCGGGATTGAAGTACGGATCCCGGGTCAGCCGGGCGAACTGCTGGAACGCGGGTTTGTCCCCGGCCAGCTGGAACTGCTGCTTCGGCCCGTTGCCCTCGGGGTTGGACTCGAAGTAGACGACGGCCTTGATCTGCTTGTTGGCCTTGAAGGTGCGCTCGGCGTCGGCCAGCCAGGCCGCCCGGCCGGCTGAACCCCACGCCTTGGCCACCCCGAACTCACCGATGATGATCGGCTTGGGCCGTTGCGCCGCCCACTGCAGGAACGGGCCCATGAGCTGCCCGATCGGCTGGAACAGGTTTCCCGCGTAGACGTCCACGCAGGTCCAGTCCACCTGGTCGTCGCCCGGGTAGAAGGCCGGCGCGTCGCCGCGGATGAAGCCCTCCGCGGTCGGGCACCAGACCCACGACACGTTCTTGACCCGCTGCTCGGCGAAGATCTGCCGGATGTGCTTGTACGCGGCGATGTAGTCCTCCCCGGACCACATCGTGGCGCGCAGGTTCGGCCGGTCCATCTCCCACCGGATCCGCAGCAGCACCGGCTCCTTGACCTTGCGGATCGCCTTGGCCTGCCGGCGGATCAGCCGGTCGTGCTCGCCGGCCAGGATCGAGCGGTTGTCCCCGGTGGCCCAGCTGACCATCAGCGTGGCGTCGGTGTCCAGGAACTCCTCGTCGGACGCGGTGCCGACCATCTGGTCGAAGCGCCGGTACGTGTTGACGATGTCGAGCGGACGCCCGAGGTCCTTCTCGAGCCCGTCGACCGCCTCGACCCGGCCGGCATGGGTCAGGGCGTCCGGCTTGATCCAGGCGCCCAGGTACGCACCGGTCTCCGGCGCCTCGAACGGCCCGGCCTCGAACGGGCCCGGGTTCACCGCCACGGCCACCGGCGCACTGGTCAGGTCGGGGGACGGCGTGGGCTCGGGCTCGGCCCGCCGGTGCGAGGTGCAGCCGGCGAGCACGAGGACGAGCAGGCCCAGCAGGGCGAGAACACGGCGCATGACAGTGGCTACTTCTTCCGCCGGGCGGTGTAGAGGACGTTGACCGCGAAGCTGTCGGTGCCCGGCAGTTTGCGGGCCGCCGCGTCGGCGGCGCGGGCCAGCACCTTGTGGTCCAGCGACTCGGTCAGCATCGAGAAGCCCTTGCGCTCGATCACCTCGAAGCCGTGCCGGTCGAGCAGTTCGCCGACCTCCTCGTGGGACAGCTCGGCGAACCAGCGCTCACCCGAGTGCCGCCGGGCCCGCAGGTGCCGCAGCGATCCGGCGTTGCCGTGGTTCTCCACCACCAGCAGCCCGGAGGCCGCGTCCGGCAGGGCCTTGGCGGCGAACGCGATGGCCCGGTCCCGCACGTCGGCGTGCACGTTGAGCAGCAGCCGGAACATCGTCACGATCGCCGGGAATCCGGCCCGCACCGGCTCCGGCACCGGTCCGTCCATCGGCACCTGGTGCCAGTGCGCCTGCGAACCCACCTCGGCGGCCTTGGCCATCATCTCGGCGGACGTGTCGTAGCCGTGCGCCTCCCGGACCAGGCCGTGCAGCGTACGGATGGCGCGCCCGGTGCCACAGGCGAAGTCGTGCTGCACCGGCGGGGTGTCGAACTCCCGGGCGACGAGCTTGCGCAGGTACGCCTGCTGCCGCTCGTTGATCCGCGACGCGTAGCTGTCCGGCGCGTATGTGACGTGCTCGTACTTGTCCACGGCTTCGGCGTCCTGGAACACCTTGGTGTATTCGGTGGTCAACCGGTCCTCCTCTGGGTGAGCTTGCGGGGCTTGAAGGCGTTGAGGCCGAGACGTCCGCGCAGCAGCCACGCGCCGGCGGCGAAGGCAGGCACGGCCAGCGCGACCGCCAGCGACATACCGGCCGGGCCGGTGCCCGCCACGACGGTCACGAGCCGGGGCAGGACACCGAAACAGGCGACGGACAGCCCGGCGGCGGCCAGCGTCCCGGGGCCGAACGGGTGCAGCCGGGCGGCCCGGCCCACCTGGATCAGCGGCAGCACGTTGTTGGCGACCATCGCGCAGGCCAGCCCGATCGCGGCGCCGAGGGCGCCGTACCGGGGGATCAGCAGCATGTCCAGGCCGATGGTGACGCCCAGCGCGACCAGGACGTTGATCAGGTTCCAGGAGGTGCGCCCGGCCATCGCCAGCACCATGTCGACCATGCCGCAGCCGGTGGCCACGAGCATCGCGCAGCCCAGCACGACCACCACGTCGGCGCCGCTGCGGTAGCCGCCGCCGAACAGTCCGAGGTAGACCGGCGCGAACAGGATGACCAGGAAGGTGATCGGCCAGGTGACGAGGACCAGCCAGCCGGTGGCTGTCTGGTAGAGGTGGTTGGCGGTGTCCCGGTCGCCGACGGCCAGCGCCTCGGCCAGCCGCGGCTGCACCGACTGGGAGATGCCCTGGTTGGCGAACTGGATGAGCACCACGAACCGGCCGGCGACCGCGTAGATCGCGGCCGGGGCCAGCCCGCCGAGGGCGGCCACCAGCAGCACGTCGATGCGCTGCAGGGCCAGCTGCGCGACGCTGGCCAGGGCCCGCGGCCCGGTGAACCGCCAGAAGTCGCGACGCAGCTGCCGGCGGTCGCGGCGGCGGGTGCGCGGGCCGTCGGGCCGGCCGGCCAGGTACGTGCGCCGCAACGCGACCGCCGCCAGGATCACCACCGGCAGGTACGGCACCGCCCAGACGAACGCGAACGCGGGCAACGTCGCCGTGCCCCACAGTGTCGCCACCCCGGCCGCGCCGACGCACAGCAACTGCAGCGTGCTGCGCAGGACGCGGTCCAGGGTGACGGTCGGCCGCATGGCCTTGTAGCCGCGGGTAGCGGTGAGCAGCGCGTCGGTGAGCGCCTGCAACGGCAGGAAGACGGCCAGCACCCGCAGGGCCGTGGTGTGCCCGGCCATGACGTGCGGTGAGTCCTCGGCGTTCGCGGCGAACTCCCGCCCGATCCGGGCAGCGGTGGCAGCCTTGA
>NZ_JBEZGQ010001008.1:0-2984 GCF_040650095.1 Actinoplanes sp. NPDC048791
CAGGGCCAGTGGGACCAGCGTCGTCTTGCCCGTGCCCGGGGGTGCCACCAGCACTGCGGCGCCCGCGGCGGCCAGGGCGGCGGTGACCTCCGGGAGGACCGCGCGGATGGGCAGGTCGGGCAGGGCGTCCGCGGCGATCAGCACCGGACCAGTCTCGCGCACGGCCGCGGGAACGGCCCCGGCACGTGTGCACTCCGCACGGTGGCTACGGACAAGACCCGGCGAGCGTGTGTTAATTCGCGGGGAAACTGATGCAAGATCGGCTGGTGTCCTGCTTGACTGTCCGTCTGCAAACAGGGGGTGAACGGGTGGACCGGGTCGAGGCGTTCAACTCCCTGCCCGCCGGCAAGCTCGCGGCGGAGCTGCTCGCGGTGTGCGCCGCTCCCGCGTGGGGCCGGGCGGTCGCGGCGCTGCGGCCGTACCCGTCGAAGGAAGCTGTCCTGGCCGCGGCCGATGCGGCCGCACGCGGCCTGAGCTGGCCCGAGGTCCTGCAAGGGTTGTCGGCGCATCCGCGGATCGGCGAGCGGGCGCAGGGCGACTCCAAGGAGGCCGCGTGGTCGCGGCGGGAGCAGTCGACGGCCGCGGGCAGCGGCGACGACGACACCCGGGCCGCGCTGATCGCGGCGAACCACGCCTACGAGGACAAGTTCGGGCACGTGTTCCTCATCTTCGCCAGCGGGCGGACGCAGGAGGAGATCCTGGCGGCGGCGCGCGAGCGGATCGGCAACGACGAGCCGACCGAGCGGGCGATCGTCACCGATGAACTGCGCAAGATCGCCCTGCTGCGACTGGAGAGGCTGCTCGATGCCCTCGGATGACGGCACGGCGGCCACGTCGCACGCCAGGATCTCCACCCACATCCTGGACACGGTCACCGGCGATCCGGCCCGCGACGTGTACGTGCGCCTCGAGCGCCGCGACTCCGACGGCTGGAAGCTGATCGCCGAGGGCCGCACCGACGACGACGGCCGGTTGCGTCACCAGGTCCCGCTGCACGACTGGCAGGCCGGCGGCTACCGGTTCGTGTTCTACGTGGAGCCGTACCTCGGTGGTCAGGCCTTCTTCCCGGAGATCACCGTCGCCTTCCACGTGCACGACCCGGACCGGCACTACCACGTGCCGCTGCTGCTGAGCCGCTACGGCTACACCACCTACCGAGGGAGCTGACCCGTGGCGATCGTGTTGGGCCGCAACCGGTACGGCAAGGCGGAGACCCGCCTGGTGCACGTGCGCCGCGGCGGTGACCGCCATGACCTGGTGGATCTCAACGTGAGCGTCGCGCTCTCCGGCGACCTCGCGGCGACCCACCTGAGCGGCGACAACGCCGGGGTGCTGCCCACCGACACGATGAAGAACACGGTGTACGCGTTCGCCCGCGAGCACGGCGTCGGCGCCCCCGAGGCCTTCGGCCTGCTGCTGGCCCGGCACTTCGTGACCACGCAGCCGCAGGTCTCCGCGGCCAAGGTCTCGCTGGAGTCGTACGGCTGGGAGCGCCTCGGCCCGCACTCGTTCCGCCGCTCGGGCGACCACGTCCGCACCGCCGTGGTGACCGTCGCGGAGCAGGGCACGCAGGTGGTCTCCGGCCTCAAGGACCTGGTCCTGCTGAACACGACCGACTCGGAGTTCCACGGTTATCCCCGCGACCGCTACACGACGCTGCCGGAGACCACCGACCGGATCCTGGCCACGGCCGTCGACGCCCGCTGGCGGCACCGGGGTGACGCCGCCGACTGGGACGAGTCGTTCGCCGGCGCGCAGCAGGCACTGGTCGAGGCGTTCGTGGACACCTACAGCCACTCGTTGCAGCAGACCCTGTACGCGATGGGGCAGCGGGCGCTGGAGAGCCGGCCGGAGCTCGCCGAGATCCGGCTGGCCCTGCCCAACAAGCATCACTACCTGCTGGACCTGTCGCCGTTCGGGCTGGACAACCCGCAGGAGGTCTTCCAGGCCGGCGACCGCCCGTACGGTCTCATCGAGGGCACCGTCACCCGCGACGACGTGTCCCCGGCCAGTACGGAGTGGTACCTGTGATCGTGATCGAGAACGTCACCGTCGCGACAGTGGACGCGGACGGCACCGAGCACACCGACGGCCACGTGGTGGTCGGCGACGACGGCCGGATCGCCGCGGTCGGCGCGGGTGGCGCGGGTGCCCTGCCCGGGTCACCGCGCCGGGTCGACGGCACCGGCTGCCTGCTCACCCCCGGCCTGGTGAACACCCACCACCACCTCTACCAGTGGGTCACCCGGGGCCTGGCCCAGGACGACAACCTGTTCGGCTGGCTCACCACGCTCTACCCGATCTGGGGCCGCATCGACGCCGAGGCGGTCGGGGCCGCCGCGGGCGCGGGCCTGGGCTGGCTGGCCCTTTCCGGCTGCACGACCAGCATGGATCACCACTACGTCTTCCCGCACGACGGCGGTGACGTGCTGGCCGCCGAGATCGAGGCCGCGGCGCAGATCGGGCTGCGGTTCCACCCGACCCGCGGCTCGATGGACCTGGGCCGCTCCTCGGGCGGGCTGCCGCCGGACAACGTGGTCGAGGAGACGGACGCGGCGCTGGCGGCCACCGAGGCGGCGATCGACCGGTGGCACGACCCGTCGCCCGGGTCGATGCTGCAGATCGGCGTCTCGCCCTGCTCGCCGTTCTCCGTGACGCGGGAGCTGATGAGCGAGGCCGCCGCCCTGGCCCGGCGCAAGGGCGTCCGCCTGCACACCCACCTCGCCGAGACCGACGACGAGGAGGAGTTCTGCCGGTCCCGGTTCGGCTGCTCCCCGGTGGAGTACGCGGAACAGCTCGGCTGGCTGGGCGAGGACGTGTGGCTGGCCCACGGCGTACACCTGGACGACGCGGCCGTGGCCAAGCTGGGCGCGACCGGCACCGGGGTCGCGCACTGTCCGAGCTCGAACGCCCGCCTCGGGGCCGGTCTGGCCCGGGTCCGGGACCTGCTGGACGCCGGCGCCCCGGTGGGCCTGGGCGTGGAC
>NZ_JBEZGQ010001009.1:0-2980 GCF_040650095.1 Actinoplanes sp. NPDC048791
GGACGCGATCCTGAACCGGCGCACCGTGGCGGCTGCGGACTTCGGCTGCCGCTACACCGTCGGGGAGCGGGCCGTCTTCGGCGCCGCGTGCCCCGCGAAGGCGGGTGCGACCGGCCGGCGATGACGGTTGACAGCGGAGCAAGCCATTGAAAGGCTTCAATGGCTTGCCCTGCCTTCCCGAGCCGTCAGGAGCGACCGATGCGCCGTGCCCCGTCGTGGATTGCGCGCGCCGCCCTCTCCGTCGCCCTCGTGCTGCCCCTGGTGGCGCCGCCGGCCGCCGCCACGGCAGCGCCGCCGGCCGGGGAGGGCCCGCAGACGGTGGCGGACGTCTACCGCTACCTGGAGGACCCGCAGCTCACCGGCGAGGGCCAGGAGGCGCCGCACACGGATCTGCGGCCGTACGCCGGTGCCCGCGCCGCCGCGGCCGACGTGACCAGCCACGATGCCCGTGACCCCAACGTCACGTCGCTGAACGGCAAGTGGCGGCTCAAGATCTTCGACCGGCCGGACGACGTGCCCGCGGCCTTCCACGGCGCCGGCTTCGACGCGTCGAGCTGGCCGTCGGTCTCGGTGCCGCACACCTGGCAGTCCGACTTCATCGACCACCCGATGTTCCGCAACATCCCGTCCGACATCGCCCCGGACGACCCGCCGAAGGTGCCCCGCGACGTGAACCCGACCGGGGCGTACCTGCGCACGGTCGACCTGCCCGCGGACTGGACCCGCGACAGCGACCGGGTCCTGCTCCGCTTCGAGGGCGTGACCAGCAACTACCTGGTCTGGGTGAACGGCGGGTACGTCGGCTACGACCAGGGCGGCTACACCCCGGCCGAGTTCGACATCACCGAACGGCTGCGCCCGGGCCGCAACAGCATCGCGGTCCAGGTGCACCGCTGGGGCAGCGGCGCGTACCTCGAGGACGTCGACCAGTGGCGTTACAGCGGCATCTTCCGCGACGTGCGGCTCTACCGCTTCGCCCAGACCCGGCTGCGCGACACCACCATCACCACCGACCTGGACGCGGCGTACCGGGATGCGACGCTCAGCGCCAAGGTCGAGCTTGCCGGCGCGCCCGGCGACTTCACCGTGCGCGGCACCCTGCAGGACCGGCGCGGCCGGACCGTGACCACCATGAACGCTGCGGCGAGCACCGGCGCGGTGACGCTGACCGCCCCGATCAGCAACCCGGCGAAGTGGAGTGCCGAGGAGCCCAACCTCTACACGCTGGTGTTGCAACTGCTCGGCCCGGACGGACGGGCCCTGCACACGACCGCGCAGCCGGTCGGCTTCCGGGAGATCGAGGTCCGCGACCGGCAGATCCTGGTCAACGGCGAGCGCATCCTGATCAAGGGCACCAACCGGGCCGAGACCGATCCGGACACCGGCCGGCACGTCACCCGGCAGGCCCAGCGCGACGACGTCTTCCTGATGAAACGGCTGCACCTCAACGCCGTCCGCACCTCGCACTACCCCTCGGACCCCTACCTCTACGACCTGGCGGACGAGCACGGCCTGTGGGTCGACGACGAGGTGGACATCGAGACGCACAGCCACGAGACCTGCCCGTCGAACTGCCTGGCCGACCGCCCGGAGTGGCAGGCCGCGTTCGCCGACCGCTTCCAGGCGATGGTGGCCCGGGACAAGAACCACCCGAGCGTCATCTTCTGGGACACCGGCAACGAGGCCGGCCTCGGCGCCGCGCACTACGCGATGGCGGCCTGGGCCGACGCCCACGAGCCGACCCGGCTGCTCTACCACCAGTCCAACAACCCGGACGGCGACGCCCCGTTCGCCGACGTGGACGGTCCCCGCTACCCGACCCCGGCCCGGCTGGAGAGCCGCACCCTGAGCAGCACCAAGCCGATCGTGATGGGCGAGTACGCCCACGCCATGGGCAACGGGCTGGGCAACTTCGACCAGTTCTGGGCCCTGGCCCGCAAGTATCCGGCGATGCAGGGCGGCTTCATCTGGGACTGGGCCGAGCAGAACCTGCGCCAGCCGCTGATCACCACCCCCGACGCGGCCCACGGCATCCAGACGTTCCTGGTCGGCAAGCCCGGCACGGTCCCCGGCCGCCGCGGCCAGGCCGTGGCCCTGTCCAGCCTGGACGACTTCGTCGACGTCTTCCGCGACAAGCGGCTGGACCTGACCGGTCCGCTGACGCTGGACGCCTGGGTCAAGCCGGGCGAGTGGGCCGGCAGCTTCCCGATCCTGACCAAGGGCCAGGGGTACGCGTTGCAGATGCGCGACCGCGACACCCTCGAATTCGGTGTGAACGCGGGCGGCTGGGCGACGGCCGCGGCGGACGTACCGGCCGACTGGTACGGCGCCTGGCACCGCGTCACCGGCGTCTACGACGGCACCGCCCTGCGGCTGTCCATCGACGGCGCCGAGGTGGCGACGACTGCCCGTACGGGTGCGGTGGACCCCGGCCTGTTCGAGGTCAACCTGGGCCGCAACGCCGACACCCAGCAGGACAACGACCTGTGGAGCATCCGGCTCGGCCGCGGCCTGATCGACGACGCCCGCATCTACCCGTCCGCGCTCACCCCGGCCCAGCTCGCCGCGGGCGCGGACCCGGTCGCCGGCGCGGTGCTGGCCCTGAACTTCGACCGCTTCCAGCGCAAGGGCGACTTCCTGAGCCTGGGCATCAGCCTGTCCGGCACCGACGGCCTGGTCGGCTCGGACCGCTACGTGCAGCCGGAGACCGCCGAGATGGCCTGGGCCCAGGCCCCGGTCCGGATCACCCGCACCGGCACCACGGTCCGGCTGCACAACGAGCAGCAGGCCGGCGACTTCGACCTGACCGTGCGCTGGCAGGTCAAGGAGCAGGGCGACGTGCTGCGCTCCGGCAGCCGGCGCATCCGGCTCGCCCCGGGACAGACCGCCGAGCTGGATCCCGGGCCGATCGGTTACAACCTGGCGATCTATCCGCTGTCCGGGTGGATGGCGGCCGCCTCCATCCTGCGCAAGATGTTCG
>NZ_JBEZGQ010001010.1:0-2978 GCF_040650095.1 Actinoplanes sp. NPDC048791
TACGGCGGCCAGCGCGGTGGCCAGCCGGCGCCGCGCCGGGGTCGCATAGTGCACGTTGTTGGTCGCGACCACCTCCAGCCGGCGACTGCGGGCCAGCTCGTACAGGGCGTCGTTGCGGTCGTCGTCGTAGGGGTCGCCGTGCGCGGTCAGCTCCACCACGACATTGCTGCGGCCGAACAGCCGGACGAGCCGGTCCAGCTCGTACGCGGCCGCCGGCAGCCCGCCACCGGCCAGCGCCCGCGGCACACTGCCCTTGCGGCACCCGGTCAGCACGAGCACATGGTCACGCAGCACCGCGGCGACGTCCTCCAGCTCCCCGTACGCCGGTTTGCCCTTCTCCTCGCCGTCGAGCTGCCCGCGGGAGATGGTCCGGGCCAGCCGGGCGTACCCCTCGGGGCCGTGCGCGAGGGCGAGCAGATGCCGGCCCTCGGGGTCGGCCTCACCGTTCTGCGGCTTGGCCAGATCCAGCGACAACTCGGCGCCGAAAATCGTGGGCAACCCCAGCTCACGGGCGGCCTGCGAGAAACGCACGACCCCGTAGAACCCGTCATGGTCGGTGACGGCCAGTCCGGTGAGCCCCAGGCGGGCGGCCTCCTCGGCAAGCTCCTCCGGGTGGCTGGCGCCGTCCAGGAAACTGAAGTTGGTGTGGCAGTGCAGTTCGGCGTACCGGTCGCGGCTGGGTGCCCGGACCAGGGCCGGCGCCTGATAGGGCTGCCGCTTGCGGCTCCAGGCGGGGGAATCCCCGCCGTCGCCGTCGACGGCGAGCGGATCGACGACGTGCAGATGCTTGCCGGTGAGCGTGCCCTCCAGCTTGGACCACGGCATCCGCGGATTGTGGAAACTCATCGTCCGGGCGCCTCAGTCATAGATCGCCTCGATCGCCCAGTGCCCGGCGGCGAGGGAGAGCAGCAGGGCCCGGCCGTCGTCGAGGGAGACCTGGAAGCGGGCCCGACGACGAGCCTCGGCGGGGGCCCACCAGCGCTCGTCGACCGGCCACGGACCGGCCCAGCCGGCGATGACGACGGGGGCAGCCGGGCCGATGAGCAGGAAGGTGGGGTCGCCGGTGAGCTCGATGCGGGCGCTGACCCCGACGGGACGGCGGTCGGCATCGAGGACGACGGCGGGCAGGGCCTGCGGGAGGACCAGGGCCGGCGCGGGGCGGGGCAGACGACCGGGCCAGGGCGGCATCGGTATGGGCCGTTTGACGCCTTTGCGTCCTCGCTTCGGTCCTTCCTTGCGTGCCGCCGCTTCCGGCTTTCGTTCCCTTCCTTCCGTCTCCGCTGGCGCCTTCGGGGGCCGCGCTTCCGCTTCGAGCGTTCGCCCTTTCCCTCCCATCACCGCATCCGGCCGTGACCTGCCCGTTTCAGGCTTTTCGTGGGCGGCCGCCTCCCGGCTCGACTTGTCCGGAACTGCCCACAAGCGGGCACCGCTCCCCCACTCCTCGTCTTTTTCGGCCGCTAGCACTTCGGGTGGCGGACTCGGGAGAGCGACCAGCGCCGGCGGATCGACCAGGGAGACCACCGCCGGTTCGAGCGCCGGCAACGGAACGGCAGCCTCACCGGTGGGCCGGGCCGGGGTGCGCTCGTCACCCCACGGGACCAGGCGCACCTGGTCGTCCGCGGAACGCCCCCCGCCGAGCACGGCCGTCAGCACCGCTTCCGGCCCCAGCAGACCTTGGATGCGGCTCAGGGCGCGGTGGGCCCGTTCGCGTTCGGCGCCGGTGTCGCCCCAGAGGCCGGGTTGCAGGCCGAGGTGGACGAGGACACCGTCGGGGACGAGCCGCAGCCGGACCAGTCCGGCGGTGGGCCGGTTCGGTGCGCCACGCCGGGCGCCGGTGAGCCAGCCGTCGAGCTGCCACCGTACGCGTTCGGCGATGGCCGCGGCCGTGAGCAGGCCCTCGTGCCGCCAGACCCGGTGCAGTTCCTGGCCGTCGGCGGTGACCGCCTCGATGCCGAGCCGGGTGCAGGCCAGCCCGTGCGCGGCGAGCCGCTCGTGCAGCCGTTCGGCCCGCACCCGGCCGGCGAACGCGGGGACGTCGACGCGTTCCAGCGGCTCGTCGTAGGTGTCGCTGACGTCCAGGTCGGGCGGCGGCTGCCGCACCGCCAGCGGCCGATGGTCGAAGCCGCCGGCGAGCCGGTGCGCGAGCGCCCCGTCGAACCCGAACCGCGTGAGCACGTCGGAAGCGGGCAGGGCGGCGAAATCGCCGAGGGTCTTGACCCCCAACCGCCGGAGCAGGTCGGCCAGGTCGGGCCGCTCCAGCGCCTCGACGGGCACGGCGGCGAGAAACTCCCGGGTACGCCCGGAGCCGACGACCGTCCCGGACCGCGCGGCCAGCCCGGCGGCGAACACCCCGTCAGCGATGCCCACCTGACTCTCGACGGCACAGGCCTGAGCGACCTGCTCGACGATCCGCTCGGCGGCGAGTTCCTCACCCCCGAAGTACCGGGCGGGCCCCCGCGCGGCCAGCGCACAAGCCCCGGCCCGGATCACCTCGACCCCGACGGCAACCTCCTCGACGGCGGCGACCACCGGCTCGAAAGCCCGGGCATCCCGCCCCGGATCATGATCGACGACCACGAGCTGAGGACACCGGCTCTGCGCCTCCCGCCGCCGAAGCCCCCGCCGCACCCCGTCCGCACGGGCGGCTTCGGAACAGGCAAGAACTCTGTTCCCGTGGAGAACGGCTACGGCTCCGGAAGCTGGGATCCCCTCGACGATCTCGGCGGCGATGACGGGCCAGTCGGGGCACCAGAGGACGAGGGTGCGGACTCCGGCGGTGGTGGGGCTCACGCGTACCCCCCGGCCGCTTCTGGCGGTGCGGACGCCGGCGGGTCCGCTGCGGCGGCGCCGGCGGGTGGCCCTGGCCACGCTGCCCGGTCACGGCCGGGCGGCCGCGGCGGTGGGCGCAGTGGTCGTGCTGGCCGCAGTGCTCGCCGTGCTGGTGCTCCCGGCGCTGGTGCCGGTGCTGACGGGGTACG
>NZ_JBEZGQ010001011.1:0-2978 GCF_040650095.1 Actinoplanes sp. NPDC048791
GGGTCACGCCGTAGACGGCCAGCCCGGCGCCCGCGGCGCACAGCAGGACCGCGTACGCCAGCCGGCGGCCGGGAGTCATCAGCGGGCCGCGCGCAGTGTCTCGGCGGCCGCGATCGCCGCCAGCACGGCCGCGGCCTTGTTACGGGTCTCCTGCTCCTCGGCCGCCGGGTCGGAGTCCGCCACGATGCCGGCGCCGGCCCCCACGTACGCCGTCCCGCCGTGCATCAGCGCCGTCCGGATCGCGATCGCCATGTCCATGTCGCCGGCGAAGCCGAAGTAGCCGACCGTGCCGCCGTACAGGCCGCGCCGGGTCGGCTCGAGGCTCTCGATGATCTCCATGGCCCGGACCTTGGGGGCGCCGGACAGGGTGCCCGCCGGGAACGTGGCGGCCAGGGCGTCGAAGGCGCTCTGGTCGGCGCGCAGCTCACCGACGACGGTCGAGACGATGTGCATGACGTGGCTGTAGCGCTCGATGCGGGCGAAGTCCGGCACCTCGACCGTGCCCGCCCGGCACACCCGGCCCAGGTCGTTGCGGCCCAGGTCGACCAGCATGACGTGCTCGGCGCGTTCCTTGGGGTCGGCCAGCAGCTCCGCCGCGAGCGCGTTGTCCTGCTCGGGGGTGCCGCCGCGCCAGCGGGTGCCGGCGATCGGGTGCAGCAGCGCCCGGCGCACCCCGCCCTGCTCGGCGCTGACCTTGAGGTGCGCCTCCGGCGACGAGCCGACGATGTCGAAGTCGTCGAAGCGCAGCAGGTACATGTACGGGCTCGGGTTGGTCGCGCGCAGCACCCGGTAGACGTCCAGCGGGTCGGCGTCGGTGGCCCGCTCGAAGCGTTGCGCGACGACGATCTGGAAGCACTCGCCGGCCCGGATGGCCTCCTTGGCCGTCTCGACCGCCTTCTGGTAGTCGCCCGGGGCGGTGCGGCTGAGCACGTCACCGGCCGGGCGCCGCTCGACGGTGGAGATCATCGGCGGGGTGGGCCGGGACAGCGCGGTGGTCATCGCGTCGAGCCGGCCGACCGCCTGGTGGTACGCCGCGCGGGCGGCACGCGCGTCGGCGCCGGCGTCGAGCACCGCGTTCGCCACCAGGATGGCCGAGCCGTCGTAGTGGTCGAGCACCACCAGGTCGGTGGCGAGCATCATGCCCAGCTCGGGCAGGGGCACGTCGTCGGTGGTGGTGGACGGCAGCCGCTCGAACCGGCGGACCAGGTCGTAGCTGAGGTAACCGACCATGCCACCGGTCAGCGGGGGCAGGTCGTCGCCCGTACCGGGCTCCTCGGGAGCGGCCAGGGCCGCGACGGTCTCCCGCAGCGCGACCACCGGATCACCGTCCACCGGTACGCCCGCCGGCGGGTTGCCGAGCCAGGCGGCCTGGCCGTCGCGTTCCACCAGGGTGGCGGCACTGCGCACGCCGATGAACGAGTAACGCGACCAGGCGGCCGAGCCCGCACCCTGCTCCGCGGACTCCAGCAGGAAGGTGCCGGGGCCGCCGGCCAGCTTGCGGTAGACACCGATCGGGGTCTCGCCGTCGGCCAGCAGCCGCCGCACCACGGGCACCACCCGTCGCCGGGCCGCCTGCGCGACGAAGGCGTCCTCGTCCGGGGTGACCGAACCGCTGGTCATGCGCTCTCCCCCGGCACGGCGTGCAGATCGTCGGAGAAACAGGTGTGGGTGCCGGTGTGACAGGCCGCGCCGACCTGCTCGACCGTGACCAGCAGCGCGTCACCGTCGCAGTCCAGCGCCACCGAACGGACGTACTGGTGGTGGCCCGAGGTGGCGCCCTTGACCCAGTACTCACCTCGGCTGCGGGACCAGTAGGTGGCCCGGCCGGTGGTCAGCGTGCGGTGCAGCGCCTCGTCGTCCATCCAGGCCAGCATCAGCACGTCGCCGGTGCCGGCCTCCTGGACGATCGCGGCCACCAGGCCGTCGGAGGTGCGGCGCAGGCGGGCGGCGATCGCCGGGTCCAGCGCGGAGACAGGTCCGTTCACAAGGTCAGTCGCGGGCACAGTGTCACATTCTCTCGTATCGGGTACCAGCGTCCACGGGGCCGTACCGGTAGCCCACGATCCGGTCACGGACCCGCACTGGGGGTGTGACCGGGAGGCCGGGGACGGTACCGTCGTCGTGCGCCGCACCTGAGAAGGTGCTGCGCCCGCCGTCCGACCGGCCCGCCCCGCGGATGGCGCCGCCACTGGAACGGGAGTCTTGAACCGATGGAGCCGACGTCCGAGCCCGAGAACCGGCAGTCACGCGGCCTGGCCCGTTTCTGGCCGGTGCACGGGATGTCCACGCCGGCGCCCCGCGAGTCCGAAGAGGACCCGGGCGTCCGGCCGGACGCCACCGGCGCCGCGGCGCACACGTCCGACCAGCAAGCCGGCGCCGCCGGCCCGAACGGGGAGCACCCGCAGGTGAGCGATCAGCAGTCCCAGCCGCACGATGACCAGCCGGAGCCCGACGAGCAGCCGGCCCCGTTCGCCGCGCGGCCGCACCCGGCGCTGACCAGCGACACCCAGATGGTGGCCCTCGGCTCGCGGCGCCCGGCGGACGCGCTGCTCGGCACCAACGGCACCCGGTGGACCAACCAGGGCGGATTCCCGCCGGTGGAGACCAACGGGCACCGCAACGGCGACGCCGGCCCCCGGCACGGCGGCATCCCGATCGCCAACGGTCAGGCCCCGGTGAGCGGCGGCCCGCGGTCGCCGTTCGCCCCGACCGGTGACGAGCCGTCCCCGTTCGCGCCGCCCGGTGACGAGGCGATGCGGTCCGCGTTCATGCCCGCCGACGACCGGCCCACCTTCGGCAGCCCCGCCGAGGAGCGGCCGATCTTCGGCAATGCCGGCGAGGAGCGGCCCACCTTCGGCAGCCCCGGCGACGACCGGCCGGTCTTGGGCAGCCCCGGCGACGACCGGTCGGTCTTCGGCGGCCCCGGCGACGACCGGTCGGTCTTCGGCGGCCCCGGCGACGACCGGCCCGTGTTCGGC
>NZ_JBEZGQ010001012.1:0-2974 GCF_040650095.1 Actinoplanes sp. NPDC048791
CTGCGCTCCCGCACGATGCGGTGGGAGGAGATCGCCCACGTCCGGCTGCACCGGCTCACCCTCGTCGGCCGCGGCTTCGACCCCCGCGGCCTGGTCGGCGTGGAGGCCGGGCACCTGGCCCGCGAGCCCGAGTACGTGGGCGCGGCGGGGGCCTACGCCACCGGCACCCCCGACGGCGTGCGGTCCTGGCTGCGGCACTATGCGGCAGCGGTGTCCGCGGGAGCCGACGAGATCGCGGAGATCGGTGACACCGTGCTGAGCCCTTCGGGTACGTAACTCCTCGCCCGGTTGGCTGCCATCTGCGTCGATGTCCGGAACACCCGGTTTATGCCGGGCTCGGTTGGCATACTCGGCCGGGTGGGAGACGACTGGAAGCGTCCGTACACCCCGGGCTCGGGCCGCTGGCTGGTGATCGGCTGGGAAGCCATCGCGCTGGCCCTGCTCGGCTGGAGCACAGTCGAGCAGTTCGGGCTGGCCGGCGCCGGGGTCCGCATCCTGGCCACGGTGATCACGGCGGTCTGGGTGGTCGGCGGCTGGCGGATCCGCGAGATGGGCGTCTACGTCGGCCCGGCCGGCCTGCGCGTCCGCGGGCTGCTGCGCTCCCGCACGATGCGGTGGGAGGAGATCGCCCACGTCCGGCTGCACCGGCACACCCACAAGCTCGGCCGCTGGGAGATCGAAGCCGGCATGACCGTGCTGATCGAGCGCCGCGACGGGACGATGGTCAACACCGAACTGTGGGCCCAGGGGATGGACTTCCACTCCCGGCCGCACGTCTTCCGCGCGGTCTACCGCGAGCTGCGGGAGCGGCACCTGGCCGCGGTCGCCCCGGCCTGAGCCGGACATGAGGACGGCGCCTCACAGGTGAGGCGCCGTCGCTTCGCACGTCCTACCGGGCTATCAAGCGTGCACCTGGGTCGTTGTCGGCAGTCCTGATGAGGTGCCGCCGCAACGTGCCTGCCGTGGCTGATCGCGCGTGGGTTCCCGGTGGCCGTACACGGTGCTCCTTGAAGGGCTCCGCTCCTTCTTTCTACGCCCGGCCGCCCTTGATCGCCAGAGTTTCGGCAGCGTAAAGCCTTCCGGAGGGATTAGTCAGACCCATCCGGGGGCTCAGGCGAGGGCGGCGCGGGTGCGGCGGTGGCGGCCGTAGATGGCTATTCCGATCGCGACCCCGACCCCGACGCCGAGCGCGGCCGCGGCGACCGGCACGGCCGGGCGTTCCCGCAATCTGCGACCCAGCGGTACGGGGTGCCGGAACTCCAGCACCGGCCAGGACCGCTCCAGCGCGACCCGGCGCAGCGTCCGGTCCGGGTTCACCGTGCTGGGATGGCCGACCGCCTCCAGCAGCGGCAGATCACTGCTCGAGTCCGAGTACGCGTAACACTCCGCCAGGTCGTACCCGCGCTCCTCGGCCAGCTCGCGGACGCCGTCGACCTTGCGCGCGCCGGCCGCGTAGAACTCGACCTCGCCGCTGAACCGGCCGTCGACGATGCCCATCCGGGTGGCGATCACGTCGGTCACCCCGAGCAGCGCCCCGATCGGCCGGACCATCTCGTCACCGGAGGCCGACACCAGCACGACGTCCCGGCCGGCGGCCTGGTGCTCGCCGATCAGGATGGCCGCTTCCGCGTACACGTACGGGTTGATCAGCTCTTCCAGGGTCTCCGCCACGATCTGCTGGACCTGCTCGACCTTCCAGCCCTTGCACAGCGCGGCGAGGTAGTCGCGGGTGCGGGCCATGGTCTGCTCGTCCGTGCCGCCCAGCCGGAACATCAACTGGGCGTAGGCGGATTTGACCACGTCGCGGCGGCTGATCAGCCCATCGCGGTAGAACGGCCGTCCGAAGGCCAGCGCGCTGGACTTGGCGATGACGGTCTTGTCTAGGTCGAAGAAGGCGGCACTCGGGCCCACGGGCCGAAAGTGTAGCCGCACGACGCACCGTCCCGGCCGCCTCGGGCCACGGACCGCGACGAAAATACCCCGGGACGGTAGTCGGTCACCGTGGGTACTCGACGGTGGCGGACTCCTGAGGCATGCTTGTGGTGCGACTGTGATTCATGTTGTCTGTGTGCAACAGGTGGGATTCAGCGAGTCGCACACACTTTTCCCGCACACAGATTCTCGGTGATTGCGCCCCCCGCGGTCACCGGGTCCGATTCGGCTCGACCCCCCCGGAGCCGAATCCCAGGACGACCCCCGACTCCCCCGTCGGGGGTCGTTCCCTTCTGTGCCGCTCAGGCTCCGGCTGCTTCTGCGCTGCTCAGGCGCCGGCTCTCGTCCTGCTCGGCGCGTCCGTCCGCCTCGGTCATGCCGAAGAGATCGCACAGGCCGGTGACGGTGAGCACCTGGCGGAAGCTCGGGCTGGGGTTCGTCACGACGAAACGTGCGTCGTGCTCGGTGGCGGCCCGGTAACCCTCGATCAGCGCGCCGAGGCCGGTCGAATCGATGAAGGTGGCCGCGCGCAGGTCGACCCGCAGCTCCGGCGGGGACCACTCGGCGACGGCGTCCCGCAGAGCCTGGGCGACCTCGTCGGCGTTGGTGAAGTCGATCTCGCCCAGCACGGCGACGCAGGCCGCCCCGTCATCGCCGAGCGAACTCTCGGTCGGGTGCTCCATGCCAACTCCATCGGTCCGGGTCGGCCCAACATACCCAACCCCGCGGGCGTTCATTCCCCTCACGTATCGGCTGGGCGACCCCCGAAGTTACCCCCGATCGCCACCCGATAACAGATCACTTCCCGGCCCGGGGCGTCGTCCACACCCACGGGTTGTCCACAGGCCGGGGCCGGGCCGGTTGAAGGGTGCCGGGCCCCGGCGCGACGGTGAGCGCCCAACAGCCCGCCGTACCCGTGGAGCCACGATGCCAGCCCGCACTCCCGTCCGTACCGGACCGCGCCTGCCGCTCGTCGTGACGGCCGATCCGGACCTCCTCGACGACCTGCTGCGCCTGGCCGCGGCCGGCGGCACCGAGGTCG
>NZ_JBEZGQ010001013.1:0-2971 GCF_040650095.1 Actinoplanes sp. NPDC048791
GGAGCCGCGCCTGGTCGCGCCGGCGTGGTGGGGCGCCGACCGCTCGGGCCGCATCCTGACGGGCGCGGCCCTTGAGCTGGCCGGAGTGGTCAGTCCCCGGACGCACCCGGACCAGGTGGTGCTTTATGAAGCGAGCAAGGTCTAGCCTCGCGGCAGTGCCTGTACGAGATCACCCCAGGAGAGACGATGACCCAAGCTGACGGCAGCGACGACCAGTGGGACGCGGTCGAGGACGACGGCGTGCTGGACAACTCGGACACCCTCGACGGTGACCCGGCCGGTGACCCGCTGGACGTCGGCTACCAGGCCGCCGACCGGTGGTCCGGCGCCGACCGGTTCGGCACCACCGCGGCCGAGCAGCGGCAGGGCGAGTCGCTCGACCAGCTGCTGGCCGAGGAGGAGCCGGACGTCGACCCGTACGCGGATCCGGACCCGGACGCCGACGAGGACGACATCGCCCGCCGCGGCTCGGAGCAGGACCCGCGCTCGGGCCGGCTGTTCGCCGAGGACGAGGGCCTCGGCCCGGACGAGGAACGCGACGCGGTCGCCTTCGACGCGGGCATCGACTCCGGCGCGGCGAGCGCCGAGGAGGCTGCCATTCACGTCACCGATGACCCGAACGGGCCCGGCGAGGGTCCGCGGCTCTAACCGCTCTCCGCACTTCCCGGCCCATCCGCCCACCGGTCTCGTGACCTTGGGCGGGTGGGCTTTCGCGTGTCCGGGCAGGTCGCCGCCATCGTGAACGCCGCCGGCCCGCCGCGCATGCCGGTCCGGCGCTACGTCCGGGGGCGGGCCGGCGACGGACGGATGACCTCCGTCGCGTGATTACCGGACCGGGCCGGTGCCCCTATGTTTCGAGGGCCACACATCGACCGCATCCACTGAATGGATCAAGGAACTCCGATGACCCCCGGACCCGGCACGACCGCTGCGGCAGGTCCCCGCCACAGCGTCAGCAGCACCCGGATCCCCGCGCCGCGGCTCGCCGGTGAGCAGACCCGGCGGGTGACCGTGCGGCGGCGGCTGCTTCGCGTGGTGGCCGTCGTGCCCGCGTACAACGAGGCGGCGGCGATCGCCGACACGATCGCGTCGCTGCAGCGCCAGACCCGGCCACCGGACCGCATCGTGGTGGTGCCCAACAACTGCACCGACGCCACCGCCGAGGTCGCCACGCGGGCCGGGGCGCACGTGCTGGCGTACCCGGGGCACAACCCGGACAAGAAGGCCGGGGCGATCAACTACGCGCTGGACCGGATGGAGCCGTTCCTCGACGACCCGTGGAACTGGGCCGTCCTGGTCATGGACGCCGACACCACCCTGTCACCGGAGTTCCTCGAGGTGGCGGAGCGCAACCTCACCTCCGGGGTCGGCGGCGTGGGCGGGACCTTCTCCGGCCGGCCCTGCGCGAGCGTGCTGGGCTACCTGCAACGGATGGAGTTCCACCGGTACGGCCAGGTCGCCAAGCGGATGGGTGAGCGGGCCTTCGTGCTCACCGACACCGGCACCCTGTTCAGCTACGGCGCCCTGCTCGATGTCCGTGAGCAGCGGCGGACCGCGACCCTGCTGCCGGCCGGGCAGAGCTGCTGTCCGCGCTGGTCGCCGCCTTCTATCTGGTCGCGCTGGCGGTGTCGCTCGCGGTGCTCGGCGGCGTGGACTTCCAGTGGTACTGGACGCTTCCGTCGCTGATCCTGCTGGCCGAACGGGTCTGGAGCGTCTGGGCCATGGGGCCGCGCGCCCGCGGCGACAAGGGCGCCTGGGTCGCCACCTGATCTCCGGCGGCCATCTTCCATCGACGAAAGGCACTGAAACGTGTATTCCGGCATGCTCCCCAAGACCGGCATCGGCCTCACCCTGGGCGGGCTGACCATGGGCGTCCTGAACCTGCTCTGGCTGGGCATCGCGCTGGCGGTGCTCGGCGGTGCGCTCATCACCCTGACCAAGTTCGGTCCGCGGATCGCCGTCGAGCCCGTGCCGGTCGGGGTACGCGGCAGCCGGTTCCGGCTGACCTTCAACGGCCGCCCGGTGACCGTACGCAGCGCCCCACGGCACCGCCGCCGCTGACCTCCCCGCTCAGGCAGCCTCCGCCAGGGCTGCCTTCGCCTCGGCCAGCACCGACGCCGGAGCCGAGGTCGTGAGCACGTGTTCGAGCGCCTTGCCGTACGCGAGATCGAACGCCGCCGCGGCCGGCACCGCGATGTCCGGCACCACCCCCGTGCCCTCCCAGTTGCCGCCGGTCACCGGGTTGACCGAGCGGGCCAGCGGCACGGTGATCTCGACGGTCGCGGTGATGGGGAAGACCTCGGTGGGGTGGGCGCCGCCCCGGGTGGTCTCCCCGATCAGCGTCGCGCGGCCCAGTGCCTGCAGGTTGTAGCAGAACTCCTCGCCCGCCGAGAACGTGGCGTCGCTGGTCA
This sequence comes from Actinoplanes sp. NPDC048791, assembly GCF_040650095.1. NCBI lineage: Bacteria > Bacillati > Actinomycetota > Actinomycetes > Micromonosporales > Micromonosporaceae > Actinoplanes > Actinoplanes sp. NPDC048791. The sequence goes on from NZ_JBEZGQ010001013.1 coordinate 2,412, forward strand.
GCACGAAGACGGGCCGGTCCGGGTACCGCTCGCCGGGCAGGTGGGCCAGGGTCCAGAACTGCCGGGTACGCCCGGACGGGCCGTCGTAGATGTCGTTCAGATGCGTCTCGTCGTCGGGGAACAGATAGCTGAGCCAGAATGTGACGCCGTTGGGCGCGCCGCCGCGGTTCTTGCGCAGGTCGATGATCAGGGCTTCGGTGTGCACGATGAGCTCCATCGCCGCGGCGATGGCCCGGCCGCCCACCGAGGCGTCGGCGATCTGCCGGAGGTCGAGGTAGCCGACGTTGCCGTCGAGCCGCTCGACCCGGGCGATGCCGTAGTTGGCGTACCGCAGACCCTCTTTGTAGGCCGCCTCCAGCTCGTTCCGGGTCCGCACGTCCTGCAGCGCCGTCTCCCGGGTCCGGACGCGCAGGTGCTTGTCGGCGCAGACCTCGGCCAGGTCGGCCGTGAGCCGTGCGCCCAGGGTCTCCTCGTCCAGCCCGTCGTATTCGCCGGCCGCCCGGCGACGCCGGATCGCGTCGGCCGCCGTCGCGGCCTTCTCCGGGAAGATGTAGTTGGCG
>NZ_JBEZGQ010001014.1:0-2970 GCF_040650095.1 Actinoplanes sp. NPDC048791
GCACGCTGCTCGCGGTGCTGGAGCTGGATCCGCGGCACGCGGCGGCGAAGCAGCTGCTCGCCGGGCTGGAGGCGCCGGCCCCGCGAAAAGCCCGGGCCAGTTCCGGCAACCGCGCCATGCTGGTCCCCGCGCTGGTTATGGTGCTGGTCGGAACCGTGCTGCTGGTGCGTGAGGCGCCCGCGGCCGCGGTGGCCTGCCTGGTGCTGGCGGCGGTGCTCCTGCTGGGTGGGTTTCCCGGAAACCGCTCAGAACAGCCCTGACGGTGCCGATGATGGCGGTGTGAGCTTTAACTCCGGAGCAAGGCGATGACCGACCTGGACGCGGCGCGGGCGCGGGTGCAGCAGCCCGGCGCGCCCGGGCTGAGCACGCCCACGGAGATCGGGGTCGCGCGGGCCGCCGCCCTTTTCGAGCGGGTGGACCCGGCGGCCGCGGCAGCGCATCTCGAGCCGGTGCTGGCCGCCGACCCGCAGTCCGCCGCGGGCTGGATCCTGCTGGCCCGCATCCGGCTCGTGCTGGACGAGGTGGACAAGGCCCTGGACGCCGCGAACCGGGCGATCGCGCTGGTCCCGGAGGATCCCCGGCCGCTGGCCATCGCCAGCCGCGCGCTCACGTTGCTGGGCCGGCACGAGGAGGCGGTGACGATGGCCTACCGGGCTGTCATCGTCGAGCCGAAGAACCCGCTGTGGCACGACCGGGTCGCCTGGTCGCTGCTGGCCGCCGACCGGCAGTACGCCGACGCCGAGCAGGCCGCCCGCACGGCCATCGGGCTGGCTCCCGACGAGGCGCACTACTACTTCACCCACGGGGTGACGCTGGACGCGCTCGGGCACGCCGACCAGGCCCGCCAGGCGTTCCTGATCTCGCTGAAGCTGGAGCCGGAGAACCCGGTCGCCCAGCACCGGCTCGCGGTGCTCAACGGCGAGAACGTCCGGGCGCCGGAGAAGAAGAAGCGGGGCTGGAAGCTCTTCGGCAAGCGCGGGGGTGCGGCGGCTATGCCGGTACGCCCCGAGGAGTACCTGCCCTAGCCCGCATGATCAGCCAGACCAGCCAGCCCGTACCGATGATGAAGCCGAAGCTGATCAGCCGGTAGAGCACCACCGCGGCCACCGCGGAGGCGCTGGTCAGCCCGCCCGCCACCAGGCCCAGCACCAGCGCGCCGTCGACCACGCCGAGCCCGCCGGGCACGATCGGCACGCTGGCCGCGGCCATCCCGGCGCAGTACGCGATCACCAGCTGCGCCGGATGGATGCCGGTGGCACCGACCGCGATGCAGCACATCCACAGGCACAGCGCGTCCAGCAGCCAGTTCGCCACGGCCAGCACCACCGCGAGGGTGAGGTCGGCCGGGCGGACCCGCACCGAGCGCAGCTGGTCGACGAAGTTCACCAGCCGCGCCTGCCCGGAGTCCCCGGGCCGGCGGCGCACCTTGTTGACGCCGCTGAGCAGCCGCCGGGCCGGGCCGATCAGCCACTCCGGGTGCTGGGCGACCAGGCGCACCAGGAACGCGACGGCCAGCGCGCCGCCCATGTAGCAGAGCAACGTCCGCCAGCTGCCGGTGCTGCGGGTCAGGATGCCGAAGACAGCCCCGATCACGACCAGGGCGCCCGCCGACAGCACCCCGCTGAGCGCGATGCACCAGGAGGCGACCGCGGAGGAGGCACCGTAGCGGCGCAGGGTGCGGAAGTTGAAGGCGGTGGAGAAGACCGGGCCGCCGGGCAGCGTCGCGCTCAGCGAGTGGGCCGCGTACGCCAGCGCCACGTGCCGGCGTACCGGGACGCTGGTGCCGGCGCCGCGCAGCAGGGCCTGTTGCATCCGGGCGTAGGTGCCCATCGAGGCGATCTCGGCCACGACCGCGCCGGCGACCCAGTTCCAGGCCGGGGTACGCAGCTGGTGCACCGCCTCGGCCAGCGACGACCACCCGATCACCAGTTCGGTGCCGAGGATGAGCACGATGACGCCCACGACGGCCGGTGTGCGGCGCCACCAGGCCGGCGGTACGGTCTCCTGCGAAACGGCCATCGCCGATCATCGTCGCACCATCCGCGCCGGCCGGCAGGGCGTTCAGCGGGTGTAGGCCACCAGCGACAGGCTCCGGAGATAGGCCGGCTCCCGGGCCCGCAGGAGCAGGGTGAAGTCCGGGGCGAACAGGGACAGCTTGCGCTTGCCGTCCTGGTACGTCCGGACCAGCAGGTTGCCGTCCGGGTCGAAGACGGCACCGATGACGCGGCCGGAGACCGGCAGGTCGACGATGTCGCCGGTCACCGTGTCCAGCACCGCGTCGGCGGGCGCCGCGGCCGAGTCCGTCGTCCCGGCCGGATCCGCGGTGTTCTGCTCGAGGTGCACGGTCACGAGGTCACCGGTGGCGTCGACGCTGACCGGGCGGCAGGCGGCGCGGCCGGCTGTGTCGCCGCTCTCGGGCACCGGTGTGCCGGACTGCGCGTTCGTCTCCGCGACCTTCAGCCCGCAGCCGGCGGTGCCGTAGACCAGCGTGGAGCCGTCACCGGACCAGCGGAAATGCTGGCCGTCGAGGCCGCTGGGCAGCGGGGTCAGGGCGCCCGAGGCCACGTCCAGCACGGCCGGCTCGGTGGCGTCGATGAGCAGCTGGGCACCGTCCGGGGACCATGCCGGGGCCTGGGTGGCCGATGTCGTCCCGGCGTACGCCTGCTGGGGCTCGCCGCCGCCGGTGTCCACCACCATGAGGCTGCCGTCGGCCACGTAGGCGACCCGGGCTCCGTCGGGGGAGACGCCGACCGTCGCGTACGGCTTCGACAGCACCGTCTCCAGCTGGTCCCCCGGGGTCAGCTTGACCAGGCGGCCCTCGTCGCCGCGGTCCGCGTAGAAGATGTGGCCCGGCAGGTCCGCGATGGACGTCGAGCGCGGGCTGCTCGTGGTGGCGGCCGGCCGCGGCCGGTCGGACCGGCTCTTGCGCGGGGGTGCCGCCGCCTGGCTGCCCGTTGCGGTGCTCCGGTC
>NZ_JBEZGQ010001015.1:0-2969 GCF_040650095.1 Actinoplanes sp. NPDC048791
CCCGCAGCGACTCCGCGAAGTACCACGATCCCGACATGCCCCACGCCGCATGCGCCGCCGCCAGCTGCACCAGCAGCGCGCCCGCCGGCGCCAGGAACCGCCGGTCCGCGCGGGACACGGCGAGCACCAGCAGCAGCCCGGCGAGCACGGTCGCCAGCATCCCCGGTGCGACGTGCCGGAACAGCGCCCCCAGATCGACGGCCGGGGTCAGCGCGTCGCGTTCGTCGGCGGCGTCCATCGCCACGACGGCGACCGGTACCAGCGCGACCATGCACGCGACAGTGGTCAGCCATACCGGCCGCCGGAACTGCGGCAGCGCGACCATCCCCACGGTCAGGGCAGCCACGGCGATCACCAGCAGCACCGCCTCGGCGTACTGGCCTTCGGCCGCCTGCTCGTGGAACGTCGTGATCCCGGAGAAGCCGGGCGGAACCGGGTCGGTGTGCAGCCCGGTCACGACCGATGCGGCCGCCAGCACCGTGGCGGCCGCGGTCAGGGTCCAGCGAGGCACCGGCTTCCCGACGTATAGGGCGGAATAGAGGGCGACCGTCAGCAGCGCCAGCACGCCGGTCGCGTCCGGCAGCCGGCCGGTGAAGCCGGTGAGGGCGCTCAGCACCGCCACGGCGGCCGTGACGGCGAAGACCAGCACCAGGATCCGGCGAAGTGGCACGGGCCGAGATCCTGCCACACCGAAATCGGTGCCGCTGTCCCCTCGCTCGGTGCCATGATGCGCGCCATGGACTTTCCCGCTGCTGTGAATCACCACCTGGCCACCATCGCCCGCCGGGACCTCGACGGTTATCTCGCGACCGTGCATCCGGACGTCAGTCTGATCATGCCGAACGGCACCCTGCTCAGCGGTCACGACGAGCTCGCCGCCTTCCACCGGGACTGGTTCGGTGACCCGGACTGGAGCTGGGAGCTGGACCTGCGGCGCACGGTGGTGGCCGGCGACACCGGCATCGCGATCTTCGCGGCCGACTACCACGACCTGGACGGCAAGGGCCAGCCGTACGAGCTGAGCTACCTGCTCACCCTGGTGTTCGCCCGGGACGGCGAGCGGTGGCTGCTGGTGCACGATCAGAACACGCTGCGATGATCGGGGCGGAAACCTCAAGGTGCCGCGGTGCCGGCCGATCAGTCAGGCCGTGAAACCCACGGTGCCGCTCCCCCTGCCGGGCACACAGCTCGTGCACGTCGGCCGGCAGCCGATCTTCGACCGGACCGGCGACGTCGTCGCCTACGAGTTGCTGTTCCGCGGCAGCATGGACGCCGTCGAGGCCGGCCGCCGCGACACGTACGCGACCAGCCAGGTCATCGTCAACACGTTCACCGAGTTCGGCATCGACGAGGTCGTCGGCGACCGGACGTGCTTCATCAACCTGACCCGGGAGTTCCTCACCGGTGAGCTGGTGCTGCCCTTCGGCCCGGAACACGTGGTGCTGGAGGTGCTGGAGACCGTCACGGTGGACGACGAGGTGGTCGCCGGGGTCACCAACCTGGTCACCCAGGGCTACCGGATCGCCCTCGACGACTTCGTCTACGGCTCCGGGCACGAGAAGCTGTTGCCACTGGCCTCGTACGTCAAGCTCGATCTGCTCCAGGGCGACCTCACCCACCTCGACGAGATCGTCGCGGCCTGCCGGGCGTACCCGGGCATCCAGATCGTCGCCGAGGGCCTGGAGACGACCGAGCATCTCGCGCTGAGCAACCGCTACGGCTTCGAGCTGCGCCAGGGGTACGTGCTGAGCCGCCCGCAGGTCCTCACCGCCACCTCGCTGACCCCGTCGCGGCTGCGCCGGCTGGAACTGCTCGGCGCGCTCACCGCCGCCGACACCGACCTCGAGCGCATCCTGTCGATCATCGCGGGCGACCCGGCGCTGACCATCCGGGTGCTGCGGGCCAGCAACTCCGCGGCGGTCGGGGCCACCACCAGGATCTCCTCGGTACGCCAGGCCGTCGTCATGCTCGGCGTCGCGCACATCCGGCAGTGGGCCATGCTCATGGTGGTCGACGACGTGGCCGAGGCGACCGAGGTGCAGATGGCGGAGGCGCTGACCCGGGCCCGGCTCTGCGAGAACGTGGCCGGTGCCTTCGGGGCCGCCTCGGACGCCGCGTTCATGGCCGGCCTGATCACCTCCGTGGCGGCCATGCTCGGCCTGTCCCCCGCCGCGATGGCCCACCAGCTGCCGCTGAGCGCCGACATCGCGTCCGCCCTGGAACGGGGGGCCGGGCCGCTGGGCCAGGTGCTGCGGGTGGTGAACGCCTACGAGCGCGGTGACCTGGCCGAGGTGGCGGCGGCGTACGTCGGCGACGACCTGACCGGCACCGTGATGGACGCGATGCGCTGGTCGCGGATGGCCGTCCAGGCCACCCAGACCGCCGCGTAGGCCCCCGTCGCGGGCATTGCCCATTTCCTATCGCAGAGCTAGGCTTTGGGCGCCGTCTCGCCCGTGTGAAGGAGAGGGTCATGCCGTTGTCGCCCGCCACCCGCCTGGCCGGTCCCGTCGACACCGCGACCTTCGGCGAGTACCGGATACCCGACACCCCCGGACCGCTGCTGCGCTTCACCGGCCGGATCACCACCGACGGCGAGTTCACCGCCCGCCCCTTCCGCTATCACGTGTACGGCGGCTGGTTCTGTCCGTGGTCCCACCGGGTCGCGATCACCCGCGCCCTGGCCGGCCTCGAGGACATCGTCACCATGTCGTTCGTCGACGGCGTCCGCGACGGTCGCGGCTGGGCCTTCCGTGAGCAGTACGGCCCCGACCCGGTCAACGGCTTCACCCTGCTGCGCGAGGTCTACGAGGCCACCGAGGAGGGCTTCGACGGCCACGTCAGCGTCCCGGCGCTCTGGGACCGGGCCGGGTCCCGGCTGGTCAGCAACGACAGCCACGGCATCGGCATCGACCTGGCGACCCGGTTCCGGCACCTGGCCGACCCGCTGGTGGAGACGTACCCGCCGCGGC
>NZ_JBEZGQ010001016.1:0-2968 GCF_040650095.1 Actinoplanes sp. NPDC048791
CAGGACACCGACGACCCGGGCCGCCTGGACCAGCTCCTGGCGCTGCCGCGGGCGCACCTGATCGTGGACGGTTACAACGTCACCAAGCGCGGCTTCGCCGAGATGTCGCTCGAGCAGCAGCGCAAACGCCTGATCACCGGGCTCGGCGGGATCGCCGCGCAGACCGGCGACGAGGTCACGGTGGTCTTCGACGGTGCCGAGCGGGTGCACGGCCTGCCGCCCGCCCCGCGCGGCGTACGCGTGCTCTTCTCGCACAAGGGCGACACCGCCGACGAGCTCATCCGCCAGCTCGTGCGGGCCGAGCCGGCCGGCCGGCCGCTGGTCGTGATCTCGTCCGACCGCGAGGTGGCCGACGGGGTACGCCGGCACGGCGCGTACCCGATGGGAGCCGACTCACTGCTGCGCCGGCTCGCCCGCTCCTGATTTTTGTCATACCCCCTCCATAGCGTGACTGTCACCGATGGTGGTCGGTCCGCGACAGCTCCTCTTCCCCCTGCGCGGGCCGCACCCCCCACGATGCGGAGGAAATGATGATCATCGACTGCGGGCGCTGCGCCGAGCGGACCGATGAATGCAACGGATGCCTGGTCAGCACGTTGTACGACACCCCCGACGGCATCGCCGACCTGACCCCCGGCGAGCTGCGGGCGATCGAGACGTTCGAGCTGGCCGGCTTCGAGGTGGAGCTGCTGGAGACGCCGGACCCGCCGGTCTCCGTGCCGCTCTACCCGCGCCGCCGCCACGTGGCGTGATCACCATCTCTAGGATGGCTCGATGACTCCCCGGCTCTGGGCGGCGTGCGCGCTCGGTGTGCTCGTCGTGGCGCTGATCGCGTACGCGGCGACAGTGGTCCCGTGGCACCGGCCGCCGGCGCCCCGGGCCGACCAGCTCGAAGCCCTGCGCGGCCTGCCCGGCGACCAGGTGGAGCGGGCCCGCGCCTTCCACTCCGACCTGCGTCCGGGCTCGTACGGCGCCATGGCGGTCGGGCTCCTGGCGGCCCTGGTGCTCGGCCTCACCCCGCTGGGCGCGCGGCTGGTGTCCCTGGCCGGGCGCCCGTTCGGCGACCACTGGATCGCCCAGGCCGTCCTCGGTGGCCTCGTGATCGTGCTGGTCGTCGAGGTGCTCACGCTGCCGTTCGCGGCCTGGCGGCACACCGTCGTGGTGCGCTACGGCATCTCCACCCAGACCTGGGGCCCGTGGGCGGTCGACCTGGCCAAGTCCTATGCGGTCGGCGCGGTCATCGGCGGGCTGGCGCTGCTCGGTTTCTTCACTGTGACCCGGCTCGCCCCGCGCTGGTGGTGGGCGTTCGGGGCCGTCGGGGCGGCGGCGCTGGTGGTGCTGCTGTCGTTCGTGCTGCCGGTGGTCGTCGAGCCGATCTTCAACAAGTTCACCCCGATGGCCCAGGGCCCGCTGCGCACCGAGCTGATGAGCCTCGCCGCCCGTGACGGCGTGCCGGTGCGTGATGTCCTGGTCGCCGACGCCTCCCGCCGCACCCGGGCCGTGAACGCGTACGTGTCCGGCTTCGGGCCGACCCGGCGGATCGTCGTCTACGACACGATGCTGACCGAGGCCACGCCCGAGGAGGTCGTCTCGGTCACCGCCCACGAGCTGGGCCACGCCAAGCGCGGCGACGTGGTGACCGGCACGATCATCGGCGCGCTGGGTGCGGCCGCCGCGGTGATCGCGCTCTACCTGCTCGGCTCGCTGGGCTGGCTGCTGCGGCTGGCCGGCACGGAGTCGATGGGTGAGCCGCGGACGATCGCGCTGCTGCTGGCCCTGGTGAGTGTGGCCGGGCTGATCGGCGGGCCCGCTCAGGCACTGGTCTCGCGGCGCATCGAAGCCCGGGCCGACGCGCACGCCCTGAAGCTGACCGGCGACGCGGCGACGTTCGAGGCGATGCAACGCCGGCTCGGCTCCGTGAACCTCTCCGACCCCGACCCGCCGACCTGGGAGCACGTCATGTTCGCCTCGCACCCGTCCACCGTGGAGCGGATGGCCGCGGCCCGCGCGTACGCCCGAGGGGAACGCTGATGGGCCGCACCCTGCTGGTCACCAACGACTTCCCGCCGCGTCCCGGTGGCATCCAGCAGTTCGTGCACAACCTCGCCGTCCGCCAGCCGGCCGGCTCGGTGGTGGCTTACGCGTCCAGCTGGAAGGGCGCGGCGGAGTTCGACGCCGAGCAGCCGTTCGAGGTCGTCCGGGAGGACACCGGGGTGCTGCTGCCGACCCCGGCGGTCGCCCGGCGGGCCGCCGAGATCGCCCGGTCGCACGGCTGCGACAGCGTCTGGTTCGGAGCGGGGGCACCGCTCGGCCTGCTCGCGGACGGGCTGCGGCGGCGCGCGGGCATCGAGCAGGCGGTGTCACTGACCCACGGCCACGAGATCGGCTGGGCCGCGCTGCCCGGGGCCCGCCAGCTGCTGCGCCGCATCGCCCGCGGCAACGACGTGATCACCTATCTGACCGAGTTCCAGCGGGTGCGGCTGGACCGGGCGCTGCACGGGCTGACCGCGCTGGAACGGCTGACGCCGGGGGTGGACGTGGACGCGTACCACCCGGGCGTGGACGGTTCGCAGGTGCGCGCCCGGCACGGGCTCAGCGACCGCCCGGTGATCGTCTGCGTGTCCCGGCTGGTGCCGCGCAAGGGCCAGGACATGCTGATCCGCGCGCTGCCGACGATCCGCCGCCGGGTCCCGGGCGCGGCCCTGCTTATCGTGAGCGGCGGCCCGTACCGGGAGAAGCTGCAGGCCCTGGCCCGGGCCGAGGGCGTCGAGTCGGACGTGGTGTTCACCGGCTCGGTCCGCTGGGAGGAGCTGCCGGCCCACTACGCGGCCGGTGACGTGTTCGCGATGCCGTGCCGCACGAGGGGCGCGGGGCTCGACGTGGAGGGTCTCGGCATCGTCTACCTCGAGGCCTCGGCGACGGGTCTGCCCGTGCTGGCCGGTGACTCCGGGGGAGCGCCGGACGCGGT
>NZ_JBEZGQ010001017.1:0-2962 GCF_040650095.1 Actinoplanes sp. NPDC048791
CGGCGGTCGGGTGCGGCTCGCGGTAGACGGGCCGCGCGGGCAGGCCGACAGGCGCGGACGGACGGTCGGGCAGCCAGCCGGCGGGTGGCTGCGCCGCTGCGGGCCAGGCGCCGTGCTGTTCGGCCATGTCGCCTCCATCCGGCGGGGTCGGACGATCCCCAGCCAGCCTATCCACCCCCGCTGGGTCAGCGGGAACTGTTGGCGTCTGCCAGGATGGCCCGGTGCTTTCCCTGCGTACCCTCTCGGTCCTGACCGTCGCGGCGTTCTCGCTCGCGGCCTGCGGCTCGCCGGGCGATGCGCCCACGACCACCAGCGCGCCGCAGTTCCTCGAGCCGTCGCGGACGGCGTCGGCTGTTCCCACGCCGGACCCGGCCGGCACCCCGGAAAAGGCGCCGGCGGGCACGGTGACGTCCTCGGCCACCCCGAAGAAGACGCCCAGCAAGGCGCCCGCGACGGCGCCGGCCGGGCTGAAGTACACCTTCCCGGTCAAGGCGTCCAACGTGGCCTTCCACCCGACGCACTCGAAGTATCCGGCGACGGACATCTTCGCCGACTGCGGCGAGACCGTGGTGGCGACGACCAGCGGCGTGGTGCTCGAGGTCAGCCGCAAGGACCAGTACGTGAAGGGTGCGCCGGACGGCCCCCTCAACGGCGGTCTGTCGGTTTCGATCCTGGGCGACGACGGCGTGCGCTACTACGGCTCGCACCTCAGCAAGATCCAGACCGGGATCAAGGCCGGTGTCCGGGTCAAGACCGGCCAGCAGCTCGGCAAGGTCGGCCACACCGGCAACGCCAACAACGTGTGCCACCTGCACTACGGCATCTCCCCGCCGTGCGCCAAGACCGGCGACTGGAAGGTCCGCCGCGGCGTGGTGTGGCCGGCGACGTTCCTCAAGTCCTGGCGGGCGAAGGGCAACAAGAGCCCGGTCGCCACGGTCGCGAAGTGGAAGAAGTCGCACAACTGCAAGGCCTGACGCACAGCACAGGGCCGCATCCCTCGCCCAAGAGATGCGGCCCTGCCGTGCGGATAAAGCTTTCGAGGATCGCTCAGCCGAACTGCGCGAAGCGTTTCTGTGACCGCCCGCCGATCGTGGTGAAGGCGCCGCCCACGGCCAGCGCGCCGAGGCCGGGGTTGACGGCCATGGCCAGCACGCCCTCGACGCCGTTGGCGTCGGCGGTCCAGTCGCGCAGGTGGCCGTCGGTGGTGGCGAGGGCCGCGAGCTTGATCCGGTCGTCCGAGCCGTCCAGGCAGGTGCCCTGACTTCCGGTACGCGCGGTCCGGCACGCCCGGTCGAAGTGCCCCCCGACGTAGACGGTGTCGCCGAGCACGCCGATCGCCTGCGCGTTGCCGTCGAAGGTGGCCGTCCACCGCTTGACCCCGGTGGTGCTGTAGCTGCTGGCCGCGCCGCCCTGGCCGCCGTGCGCGGTGTAGACGCCGGTCGAGGTGACCGCCACGGCGAAGGTGATCACCGGGGGCCTGGGCTTGAAGCCGGTGACGATCGCGGCCGAGGACGGGTCCAGGGCCACCAGCCGGTCGTACCCGCTGGTGCCGTTGACCTTGTGGAACTTGCCACCGGCGTAGACCCGGCCGCCGCCGGTCGCCAGCGACTCGACCTGGTCGTCCGCGGTCGGCTTCCACTTGGTGTCCAGCGCCCCGGTGGTCAGGTTGAAGGCGGCCAGCCGGGTGCGGCTCTGCCCGTTGACCTTGGTGATCGAGCCACCGAGGTAGAGCCGGCCTCCGGTGGCGGCCAGCGCGTACGGGCGGCCCTCGATGGTGTGCTTGAAGGTGCCGGCGACCGCGCCGCTGCGCCCGTCGAGCCGGGCCAGGCTGTCGCGTCGCTGGCCGCCGACTGTGCCGAAGTCCCCGCCGACGTACACGGCTGAGCCGCTGGTGGCGATCGCCTTGACCCGGCCGTCCGCGACGGGCGCCCAGGGCAGCAGTTCCCCGGTGACCGCGTTGATCGCGGCGAGCCGGCTGCGCGCAACCGCCTTGCCCTTGACGACCGCGGCGGTGAAGTCGCCGCCGACGTAGACGGTGCTGCCGGAGTACGCGACAGCCAGCACGGTCCCGTTGAAGCTCGGCACGGCGTCCGGTGATTCCGACGGTGCCGCCTGCGCCGGCGCGGCGAGCATGGCGATCGTCGCAGCCATCACGCCGATAACGGCAACTTTGTCCCTGTACGTCACATGATCACCGTAAGGGCGGTGATCATCCCCAACCAGTGGCGAAACGGACCAAAACCGACACGTCCGTACGGCTGATGCCGATCGTGTGCGAGAGTCTGCCGCGTGAACGTCGCAGTCATCGGCCTCGGTCTCATCGGCGGCTCGCTCCTGCGGGCCCTGGCCGCCCACGGGCACCACGTGGTCGGCTACGACGCCGGCGAACAGACCCGGGAGGCCGCCCGAGGGCTGGCCAAAGCGGCCGAGCTGCCACCCTCCGCCGACCCGGGCACCCGGACCATCGTCATCAAGGGCGACTGGCAGGTGGCCGAGAGCATCCCGGAGGCCGTCGCGGGCGCCGAGCTCGTCGTACTGGCCGTGCCGCTCCCGGCGCTGCGCGGCGTGCTGGCTGAGCTGGCCGGCCACCCCGGCCTGATCACCGACGTCACCTCGGTCAAGGGTCCCGTGCGCGACCTGCTGCACGGCCGCCGGTTCGTCGGCGGACACCCGATGGCCGGCAAGGAATCGTCCGGCTTCCTCGCCTCCGATCCCCACCTGTTCGACGGCTGCGCCTGGGTGCTGTGCCTGGAGGAGGACGGCACCGACCTGGCCGACTGGCTGACGCTGGCCGGCCTCGTCACCACGCTGGGCGCCCGCGTCGTTCCCGTCACCGCCGCCGAGCACGACCGGGCGGTCGCCGAGATCAGCCACGTGCCGCACCTGCTGGCCGCCGCGCTGAGCACCGTGCTGGCCGGCAATCCGCTGGCGGGCACGCTGGCCGCCGGCTCGTTCCGGGACG
>NZ_JBEZGQ010001018.1:0-2960 GCF_040650095.1 Actinoplanes sp. NPDC048791
GGCCGCGAAGGCGTTCTGGGACGGCCTGTCCTACAGCAACAAGAGCTGGCACGTCCTGCAGGTCACCAGCGCGAAGGCGGCGGAGACGAGGGCGGCGATCTGCCGGGCCCCCGCGGCCTCGAAGTGGGTGTGGTCGTTGCAGAAGAAGGCACCGACCGCGCCGGCGCTGTAGTCGCCGTTGTTCGGGCACAGCTTCAGCGAGTTGTACAACGCGACGCTGCGCTGGTGCAGGTCGATCAGCGGCACGCCGTTGGCGGTGGCGGCGCTCCGCGTCTCGGCGAGGAAGCCGCGGTTGCCCACCGCGGTGCTGCCACTGCAGGTGATCGCGGCGACCGGGGTCACGAAGATCGGCCTGGCGCCGCGCGCCTTGGCGGCCTGGGCCATCAGGCCGAGCAGTTGCTGGTAGCGGGCGGCGCCGACGTGCCGGGGACAGGCGGAGTCGCCGTCATTGATCCCGAACTGGATGAACAGATAGTCGCCGGCCCGCATCCCGTTGGTGGCATCGAGCATGGCGGTCCACCGCGAGCTGTAGGTGGCCGGGCTGACGATGCACTCGCCGGCGGCGTTCTTGGTGCCGGTGACGTTGCCTTCGTAGAGCCAGGTCTGGATGCTTCGGCCGCCGACGGCGCTGTTCTGCACGGTGACGTCGCTGGTGAAGTACGGCGCGAACTGGCTGCCCCAGCCGACCGGGCAAGCGCCGGCGTTGGCCATGGTCGAGTCCCCGGCCATCCAGATCTTGACCCGCCCGGCCGGTGCCGACGGCGAGGCCGGCGGGGTGCTCGGGCCGGTACAGGGCGTCGGCGACGGTGTGCCGGGGGTCGGCGAAACGGTGCCGCCGGGCGGTGACGGTGTGCCGGCCGCACCGGTGCACGGGGTGCCGTTGAAGGTGAACGACGCCGGTACGGGGTTGCTGCCGGTGTGGGTGCCGTTGAAGCCGAACGTGACGGAGGCCCCGGACGCCACCGCGCTGTTGTAGCTCAGGCCGGTGGCGGTGACCGCGGACCCCGCTGCCGTGACCGTGGCGTTCCAAGCCTGGGTGATGCCCTGGCCGGGCGCCATCGTCCAGCCGAGCGTCCATCCGGTCACCGCGTCGCCCAGGTTGGTGAGGGTGACGTCGGCGCCGAATCCCGTACCCCACTGGCTGGTGATCTTGTAGTCGACGCGGCAGGCCGGGGCCGCCGCGGCCTGTGCTGTGGTGATGCCGACGCTGCCGGCCAGCACGGCCAGGGTCGTGGTGGTCAACAGCGCGAGGCGCCGCCGGGAAGGCGTCATGGAGTGCTCCTGGGTGACAAGGCCGTCAAGGCGGCGGTGCATGCCGTGCCGTTGAGGGCGAAGCCGGTCGCGTCGCTCTGCGCGGTGTCCGCGATGAAGCCGAAGCCGGTGGCGCCGCCCGCGGGGATCTGTCCGTTCCAGGCGACGTTGACCGCTCCGGCGCTCGTGCCGGACTGGGTGGTAGTGGCGCTCCACGCCTGGGATATCTGCTGGCCGGCGGGCAGCGTCCAGGTCAGCGTCCAACCGGCGACCGGCGCGGTCGACGTGTTGCGGATGGTGACGTCGAACTGCGCGCCGCCGCTCCACTCGCTGGTCTTGACGTACGTGATCGCGCACGCACCGGCCGGCGGGGGCGGCGTCGCCGACGGGGATGCGGTCGGGGTGCCGGTGCCGATTCTCTCGGTGATGATCGGGGCGAGCCGGGCCGCGATGGCCTGATGACCGGCGTCGTTGGGGTGCACGTTGTCACTCAGTCCGCCGGCGGGCACCCAGCCGTCGGTGGGCACGAAGAAGGTGTTGCGGTCGCCGGCGGTGGTGACGGTCTGCACGGCCGCCTGAGTCTGCGCGGCGTACCGCTTGGTGAAGGTCTGCAGGGCGAGGATCGCGGCCTGCGGGTATCGGGCCCGGATGTCGCGCAGCAGCTGGGTGTAGACGGTCTGGAACGTGGTGCTGCTGACGCCGTGCCCGACGTCGTTGGTGCCGAGGTTGATCACGACGGCGTCGGCCCGGTACCGGGTGAAGTCCCACAGCGGTGACCCGGCCGCGGTGTTGTTGCGCAGGAACCGGTCGGCCATGCCGGTGCAGCCGTCCGCCGCGCTGACCAGGCAGGCCCCACCCTCGGCGATCTGCGTGTGCGCCGCGCCGAGCCGCTCACCGGTCAGCCACCCGTACGCGGTGAGCGCGTTCTTCGACGAGGTGGTGCCGACGGTGATCGAGTCGCCGATGAACTCGACCAGCCGGGCGGGCCGGGGCGGGGCGACCGTGGTGGCGCCGCTGTCGAGCACGAGCCCCTGGAAGACGGCGTCGCCGTGGTACGAGCCGGCGACCACACGGTAGGAGACCCGCAGCGTGTGGTTACCGGCCCGCAGCGGTGCCGGGGTGAGGTTGACCGTGCCGCTGACGTTGCGCAGGTAGACATCGGCGGCGCCGTCGATGCTGTAGTAGAGGTCGATCGCGGCCCGCTGCCTCAGGGCGACCCTGGTGCCGGTGAAGCCGGTGACGAGATAGGCGCCGGCGAAGTGCGGCACGACGGCGGCGGGGTTCGCGGTGTCCCAGCGCCCGTAGAAGGCGATGTTGGGGTCACGCGGTGAGCCGTCGCCGGCGGCCGCCTGCGCCGCCGGGGCGAGCAGCCAGCCGGTGAGCGCGAACAGCAGCGCCGCGAGGGCGAGGACCAGGACGTTCAGCCGTCGTCGCACCGGATCGACTCCTCACGGTTGGGAGCGCTCCCAACCGGGAGCTGGCCCCATCGTCAGTCATCAATCGATGCTTGTCAATCAATGTCCGCCGCGGGTCAGTCCTCGCGGGGCACCGACAACGGGTGGCGGTCCGCGTCGCGTTCGGCCAGCCGCTGCACCGCCCGCCGGTACTGCGGCCCGGTGATCTCGCCGTCCAGCAGCTGCCGGGCCAGGACACCCTCCAGCGTCTCCGGCACCGCCGGCCCGGGCACCACCACGGCCTCGGCCGGCTCG
>NZ_JBEZGQ010001019.1:0-2956 GCF_040650095.1 Actinoplanes sp. NPDC048791
AAGGCGGCCCTACCACCTGACAACGCGGCGAATCCTCACCAGCCACAACCGACAGATCCCCCGGCCTGGCCGAGCTTCCGCCGGCCCGGCGCAGACAGGCCGTCCAGCAGGTACGGCGCGCTCGCGTTGTTCATGTGCTCAATCGCAGCACAGCAACTTGCACGTGCCCATACCCCGGCTGACGGACACCCGGACGCCGCGATGAGCTAAGCTCACCGCGTGTCCTGGACGTATCAGTGGTTTACGAGGCCGGCTCCCGCCGGTGCCTCAGCCATGATCCCATGACCTGAGACACCCCGTAGGGCCGGCCGAGGCAGCGACATTCGTCGCTGCCTTTTCGTTTGCACGAATGCCGGTCACACCGGGGCTGCCGGCCCCCGGTCCCGGCGGAGGAGAAGACAGCCGTGACCATCCCCGAGGTGCAGCGGGTCAGCGACCAGCGCATCGAGACCGTCGTGCCGCTGATGAGCCCCGCGCTGCTCCATCACGAGCTGCCGCTGACCCACGAGTTGTCGGCGACCGTGCTGGACAGCCGCCGGCAGGTGGAGGCCGTGCTCGACGGCCGAGATCCGCGCCTGCTCGTCGTCGTCGGCCCGTGCTCCGTGCACGACCCCGTCGCCGCCACGGAGTACGCCGACCGGCTGCGCGGCGAGGCCGCCCGGCTCGCCGACGACCTGCTGATCGTGATGCGGGTGTACTTCGAGAAGCCGCGCTCGACAGTGGGCTGGAAGGGCCTCATCAACGACCCGGGACTCGACGGCACCGGCGACGTCGGCAAGGGCCTGCGGGTCGCCCGGGCGCTGCTGCTCGAGGTGCTGGGCCGGGGCCTGCCGGTCGGCGTCGAGTTCCTCGACCCGATCACCCCGCAGTACATCGCCGACACCGTGGCCTGGGGGGCGATCGGCGCCCGTACGGTGGAATCGCAGGTGCACCGGCAGCTCGCCTCCGGCCTGTCCATGCCGATCGGCATGAAGAACCGGCCCGACGGCAGCATCGCCACCGCCATCGACGCGATCAACGCGGCCGCGGCGCAGCACGTGTTCCCCGGCATCGACGTCTCCGGCACGCCGGCGATCATGCACACCACCGGAAACCCGGACTGCCACCTGGTGCTACGCGGCGGCAAGGGCCCGAACTACAGCGCCGCCGACGTCAACGCCGCGCTCGGCCAGCTGCGCGCCGCCGGGCTGCCGGAGCGGCTCATCGTCGACTGCTCGCACGGCAACAGCAACAAGGACCACCTGCGCCAGCCGATCGTCGCCGACGACGTGGCCGGCCAGCTGGAGGCCGGCCAGCAGGGCATCAAGGGCGTGATGCTGGAGAGCTTCCTGATCCCGGGACGGCAGGACCTGGGCGGCGAGCTGGCGTACGGGCAGAGCGTCACGGACGCGTGCATGGGCTGGGAACCGACCGTGGGAGTGCTGGACCGGCTCGCGACCGCCGCGGCGAAACGACGCGCGGGCTGATCCCACAGGCCGCCCACAGGATGGGCATAAGGGGCCGACAGGCAGGCGGAAGACAGTAACGAGGTCAGAGCTTCCGCCTGCCTCTAAGGAACCCCGATGACCTCGACGTTGCCCGTACCGCCGATGGTGTCGCCGGCCGGCCCGCCGCCGGCCGCGCCCCCACCGCCGGACCGTCCCCGGTCCCGCTGGTCGGCGTTCTTGCGCGGCCGCCCGGACGACGCCCCTTGGGTACGGCCCGCGCTGATCGCCCTGCTGTTGCTCACCGGCGTCCTCTACCTCTGGGGACTGGGCGCCTCCGGCTGGGGCAACGCGTTCTACTCGGCGGCCGTGCAGGCCGGCTCGGAGAGCTGGAAGGCGTTCTTCTACGGCTCGTCCGACGCGGCGAACTCGATCACCGTGGACAAGACTCCCGGTGCACTGTGGATCATGGCGCTGTCAGTCCGGATCTTCGGCCTGAGTTCGTGGAGCATCCTGGTGCCGCAGGCGCTGATGGGTGTCGCGACGGCCGGCCTGCTGTTCACCACGGTCCGCCGCTGGTACGGCCCGGCCGCCGGCCTGCTCGCCGGAGCCGTGTCGGCGCTGACCCCGGTCGCCGTGCTGATGTTCCGGTTCAACAACCCGGACGCCCTGCTCGTGCTGCTGATGGTGGCCGGCGCGTACGCGACCGTCCGGGCCATCGAGAACGGCTCGACGAAGTGGCTGGTGCTGGCCGGGGTGTTCGTCGGCTTCGGCTTCCTCACCAAGATGCTCCAGGCGCTGCTGGTGGTGCCCGCGTACGCGCTGGCGTACCTGTTCGCCGGCCCGCCCAAGCTGGGCCAGCGGATCGGTCAGCTGCTGCTCGCCGGGCTGGCGGTGGTCGTCTCGGCCGGCTGGTACATCGCGATCGTCGAGCTGGTGCCGGCGTCGATGCGGCCGTACATCGGCGGTTCGCAGAACAACAGCCTGCTGGAACTGACCCTGGGCTACAACGGCCTGGGCCGGCTCAACGGCGAGGAGACCGGCAGCGTCGGTGGTGGCGGCGGCGCGGGCGGCGGCATGTGGGGTGAGTCAGGGCTCCTGCGCATGTTCGACAGCTCGCAGGGTGGCCAGGTCTCATGGCTGCTGCCGGCGGCACTGATCGTGCTGGTTGCCGGGCTGGTGCTGACATTGCGCGCGGCGCGTACCGACCGGCTGCGGGCCGGGCTGATCCTGTGGGGCTCGTGGCTGGTCATCACCGCCGGCGTCTTCAGCTTCATGCAGGGCATCTTCCACGCCTACTACACGGTGGCGCTGGCCCCGGCGATCGGCGCGGTGGTCGGCATGGGCTCGGTGCTGCTGTGGCGCCGCCGGAACAACATCTTCGCGGCGCTGACCCTGGCGGCGGCGATCGCGGTGAGCGCCTGGTGGTCCTTCCACCTGCTCGGCCGCAGCGCCGACTTCGTGCCCTGGCTGCGCTGGGTGGTGCTGGCCGGCGGCATCGTGGCGGCGTTGGGCATGCTGGCCGGGCTGCG
>NZ_JBEZGQ010001020.1:0-2954 GCF_040650095.1 Actinoplanes sp. NPDC048791
CTGGCGGATGATCGCCAGCCGGGCCCGGGCGTGTCCCGCCTGCGCCTGGCGGACCAGGCCCTGCGGGGTCAGCGACGCGAGTCCGCCCGCCGGGCCGGCGCGGTGGGCGGAGCGGGGGTGCGGATCGCCAGGCATGCAGGCCACGGTAGGAGGGCACCCTGATCGATGGACGCACAGCGTGTGCGGCACCCTCCGGTGGCCTCCCGTCGTTGCGCCCGCGGAGGTTGGGGGAGGATGGGCGGTGTGACCGCCGACCATTACTTCAGCGCCGAGCCCGCCGCGCCCGCCAAGCGGAGCCGCATCGAGTTCACCGCCGCCGGCCGGGCCTATGACCTGGTTGTCGCGGGCGGGGTGTTCTCCGCCGGGCGGCTCGACCCGGGGACCGCCGTACTGTTGCGCAAGGGCGACCTGCCCACGGCCGCGACCACCGGCACCCTGCTCGATCTCGGCTGTGGCTACGGCCCGATCGCCTGTGTGCTCGCCAGCGAGGCGCCGGAGTCCACCGTCTACGCGATCGATGTCAACGCCCGGGCCCGGGAGCTGACCGCGGAGAACGCCGCCGCCCTCGGGCTGGCCGGCCGGGTGCGGGTCGCCGCCCCCGACGAGGTGCCGGACGACGTCACCTTCGCGCAGATCTGGAGCAACCCGCCCACCCACGTCGGCAAGGCTGAGCTGCGCGCGCTGATGGAACGCTGGCTGCCCCGGCTCGCGCCCGGCGGGGTCGCCTGGCTGGTGATCAACCGCAACCTCGGTGGTGATTCGCTGCACACCTGGCTCGTGTCGCTGGGCTGGGAAGTGACGCGTACGGCCAGCCAGCGCGGCTTCCGG
This sequence comes from Actinoplanes sp. NPDC048791, assembly GCF_040650095.1. Taxonomy (NCBI): domain Bacteria; kingdom Bacillati; phylum Actinomycetota; class Actinomycetes; order Micromonosporales; family Micromonosporaceae; genus Actinoplanes; species Actinoplanes sp. NPDC048791. Next base: position 829 of record NZ_JBEZGQ010001020.1, read on the forward strand.
GTGCTGCGGGTGACCGGAAAAACCGGCTGACCACCGGCGGGTCGTCGGGGAGGATGCCCACGTGGGTTACGTAGACGTGTCAGGGGTCGGATTTGTGCTGCCGGACGGCCGGGAGCTCTTCTCCGACGTGTCGTTCCGGGTCGGCGAGGGTGCGAAGGTGGCGCTCGTCGGGCCGAACGGGGCCGGCAAGACGACGCTGTTGCGGATGGTCGCCGGGGACACGTCCACCCCGATCGGCACCATCGCGCGGGCCGGCGGGCTCGGGGTGATGCGCCAGTTCATCGGGATGATCGGCGATGACCGTACCCTCGACGACCTGGCCCTGTCGCTGGTCGCGCCGCCGCTGCGGGCCGCCGGCGCGGTCCTGGCCGCGGCCCAGTCCGCTTTGGAGAGCAACCCCGACGCCGAGAAGGCGCAGCTGGCCTACGCCAACGCGATCGCCGGCTGGGGCGAGGCCGGTGGCTACGACGCCGAGGTGCTCTTCGACGTCGTGGCCGTGGCCATCCTGGGCAAGCCGTGGGAGGAGGTCCGGCACCGGCCGGTGCGCACGCTCTCCGGCGGCCAGCAGAAACGCTTCGCGCTCGACCTGCTGCTGCGCGGCAGCGACGAGGTGCTGCTGCTCGACGAGCCGGACAACTTCCTCGACGTGCCCGGCAAGCGCTGGCTCGAGGCGCGGCTCAAGGAGTCGTCGAAGTCGGTGCTCTACGTCTCGCACGACCGGGAGCTGCTGGCCCAGACGGCGAGCCGGGTGGTGGCCGTCGAGGGTGGCAGCGCGTGGACGCATCCCGGTGGCTTCGCGTCCTGGCACGAGGCCCGTTCCGACCGCCACGAACGGCTGCTGGAGTTGCGCCGGCGTTGGGACGAGGAGCACGAGAAGCTGCGCGAGCTGGTCTTCACGCTGAAGAACAAAGCGGCGTACAACGACGGGCTGGCGTCGCGGTATCAGGCGGCGCAGACGCGGTTGCGCAAGTTCGAGGGGGCCGGGCCGCCGCCGTTGCCGCCCAAGGAGCAGTCGCTGCGGATGAACCTGCGCGGCGGGCGTACGGGTAAGCGCGCGGTGATGTGCACCGGGCTCGAGCTGGAGAATCTGACCTTCCCGTTCGACCTGGAGATCTGGTACGGCGACCGGGTCGCGGTGCTGGGCGCCAACGGCACGGGCAAGTCGCACTTCCTGCGGCTCCTCGCGGCCGGCGGCACCGCCCCCGACGTGGACAACAAGCCGGTCGACGGGGCGCCGCTGGCCCACGTGGCGCACAACGGTGTCGCCAGGCTCGGCGCCCGGGTCCGGCCCGGTCACTTCTCGCAGACGCATGACCGGCCGGAGCTGCTGAAACGTACCCTGGTCGAGATTCTCTGGCGGGGTGACGACCACCGTTCCGGGATGGACCGGGCGGGTGCCATGAAGGCTCTGAACCGCTACGAGCTGGCGGCCCAGGGTGATCAGCTCTTCGGCACGCTCTCCGGCGGGCAGCAGGCGCGTTTCCTCGTGCTGCTGCTGGAGTTGTCCGGCGCGACAGTGCTGCTGCTCGACGAGCCCACGGACAACCTGGACCTGGCGTCGGCCGAGGCCCTCGAGGAGGGGCTGCAGGCGTTCGAGGGCACGGTGATCGCGGTCACCCACGACCGCTGGTTCACCCGCGGTTTCGACCGTTTCATCCTCTTCCAAAGTGACGGCGAGGTCGTGGAGACGCCCGAGCCGGTCTGGGACGTCCGCTAGGGCGGCGTCCACGATGGAATCGAAGTAGGCGTACGCGCAGCGTATGGGCTCTGTGCGAGCACGCGACCACCCACAGTGGAGGTGGGTGGGGGTTTACGGGCGGCGGGACGCGGGTTACCGTCTGCTCGGAACCAACCCCACGGGAGCCCGGTGCACCGGGCTGAGAGGGGGGCTGTCGCGGCCCCCGACCGTCGAACCTGATCCGGGTAATGCCGGCGCAGGGAGGAGTGTGTTGTGGGCCCTGCCTTTCCGCACCTGCACGTCATCACGGACGCCCGCCACGGCCGGCAGCCGCTGACCGTCGTGGCCGCCGCCATCGCTGCCGCCCGGCGGCTGGGCGCGTGCCGGCGCCTGGCGATCCAGGTCCGGGTCGAGGACGACGTCAGCGACCGGGACGCGAACCTCCTGG
>NZ_JBEZGQ010001021.1:0-2953 GCF_040650095.1 Actinoplanes sp. NPDC048791
CGGACCTCGTCACCCGGCGGAATCAGCGGGCGCACCTGCTCCGCGTCGCGGGCGTTGTCCAGGATCACCAATAGCCGGCGCGGGGCGGTCAGACTGCGGTAGAGCGCGAGCTGAGCGTCCGGATCGGCGCGGATCCGGTGCGGCTCGGCGCCGAGCGCGTCGAGCAGCAGGCGTACGGCGCCGGCCTGCTCCCGCGGCGCGTCCGTGCCGTCGAAGCCGCGCAGATCGACGTAGAGCCGGCCGTCCGGGAAGTGGGACGCCGCGCGGTGCGCCCAGTGCACCACCAGGGTCGTCTTGCCGGTGCCCGGCGGCCCCGAGACGACCACGACCCCCGACGGTACGGAGCCGAGCAGCGCCAGCTCGTCCTCCCGGCCGGTGAATCCCTCGACATCGGGCGGCAACGGTGCGGAGCCTTCCGTACGGGACACAGTGGACGTTCCTCCGGTGCTGGCGCGGATCGGGGTCCCCGACATTGTCGTCGTCAGTGTCGACCGGCGTGGGGCACCGGCGCCAGCGCGTCGAAGGGCTGCACCGTCAGGTATCGCACCAGCTCCGGCGGTTTGGTCGGCGTGACCGTCGGCACGTCGAGCTCGCCCGGTGCCACCCCGGACTCGACCCAGTCCATCAGCGGCGTGAGCAGCTCCGGAACCCCGATCTCGGTGACCCGGTGCAGGTCCGGGCCGAACAGGCAGTGGTAGCCGGCCGGGATGAGGTAGAGCCGGGAGAACGACTGCGCCCGGGTGAAGCCGCCCGCACGCCGCTCCACGGCCCGGTAGTAGTCGATCGTGGACCACGGCGGGATCACGCCGTCGGCCCAGCCGTGGTAGAGGATCAGCTTGCCGCCGCGGGCCCGGAACGCGGCCAGATCGGGATTGTCGGCGCGGTAGAGGGCGTCCCCGACGACCGACAGCCGGTCGACGGCGGCCCGGTCGAAGCGCACGTCGTCGAGCGAGTACGTCGGCGGCGGGTTCACCGGATAGGCGAGAAACCGCAGGTAGTTGAGCGCGATCACGGCCGCGTCGGTCGCCGCCGGCCGGGTGCCCGCCGGGCCGATGAACCAGGTCCAGGTCAACTCCGAGCCGTACGGCACCCCACCGTTGAAGAGGCTGCGCCCGGCCCGGTCGACCGGCCCGCGGTAGAAGGCTGTCACCGCGGCGACCTGCGCGCCGGTCAGGCACGTCGGACGGTCCGCACCCGACGGACAGCGCAGCGAAGCGGGCCGGAAACCGCACTGCCGGGGGTCGTTGATGACCTCGCCGCAGGCGCTCGCCACCGCCGCGTGCAGGGCCGGCAGCTTCTCGGCGCTGAGGATCTGCCCGCCGTCGGCAGCGGTGTTGTGCCGGACCAGCCAGGGGTTGAACACGCCGGACAGCAGCGCCAGATCGGTCACCGGCGCCCCGGCCAGAATGCCGTCGAAGTCGGCCGGATACCGCTGGGCCAGCGTCAGCCCCTGCCGGCCACCGGTCGAGCACCCGTCGAAGTACCGGTGCGCGGGACCGCGCCCGTAGTACGCCCGCAGCACCGCCGTGGCCACCCCGGCCAGCTTGTGCTCCGAGGTGAGACCGAACTCGACCCGCCGGCGCGGATCGGCGCCCCACGTGGCCGGTTGCGTGTCCGTGCCCCGGTGGCCGCTGTCGGTGGCGGCGAGGGCCAGCTTGCCGGCCAGGGCGGCGGTGCAGCTGTAGCCGAGCGGGGGCACGTCGAGCTCCGGCACGCTGCCGCACAGGCCCGAGCAGCCCTGCTGCACGTACTGGCCGGTCCAGCCGCTGGTCGGCATCTTGATCGTGAAGGTGGTGCCCGGCGTGAAGCTGCCGTGCACGGCGCAGAACTCGTTGTCCCGGACAGTTTCGGGTCCGGCCGAGGCGATCCGCACACCGGGCAGCTCCACCCGGGACAGGGCTTCGCAACCGACGACAGGCGCGCCGGGTGCGGGCGCGGGCACACCCAGACCCAGCGGTACGGCGGCCAGTGCCGCCAACAGCAGTTTCATCATGGCCTCGAGCGTGCCGTCCCGGGGCGGTGAGCGAATCGGTCCACGGATCGGTCTCCGGCTCAGTCCCGGGGCGGAGTGGTGCCGGGCCGGACCAGCCCCACCTCGTACGCGAGCACCGCCGCCTGCACCCGGTCCCGCAGGCCCAGTTTGGACAGGATCGCCGACAGGTGCGTCTTGACGGTGGCCCGGCTCAGCGTGAGCCGTTCGGCGATCTCGTCGTTGGACAGCGCCCGGGCGACCAGGGCGAGGACCTCGACCTCCCGCTCACTGAGCGCCGCCAGGCTCTGGGGCGGCTCCCCGCCGGGCAGTTCGAGAGCGAACCGGTCCAGCAGCCGGCGGGTCACGGTGGGGGCGAGCAGGGCCTCGCCGTTCGCGACCACCCGGATGGCGTCGGCCAGCTCGGCCGGCCGGATGTCCTTGAGCAGGAAGCCGCTGGCCCCGGCCCGCAGCGCGGCGAAGACCGGCTCGTCCAGGTCGAACGTGGTCAGCATGATGATCCGGGCCGGGTGGCCGGCCCGGGCGAGCTGCCGGGCGGCCGCGATGCCGTCCATCCCGGGCATCCGCACATCCATCAGGATCACGTCGGGCCGGACCTCGGCCGCCAGGGCGACCGCACTGCGGCCGTCACCCGCCTCACCGACGACCTCCAGGTCGTCACGACTGTCGATGATCATCGCAAAACCGGCCCGGACCAGCTCCTGATCATCAGCGATCAACACCCTGATCGACGTCATCCGCCCCCTCCCGCGATCGGCAGTGCCCGGCCCGTGTCCGCGATCGGCAGTGCCCGGCCGGTGTCCGCGATCGGCAGTGCCCGGCCGGTGTCCGCGGCCGGCAGTGCCCGGCCGGTGTCCGCGATCGGCAGTGCCCGGCCCGTGTCCGCGACCGGAAGGCGCGGGCTCGGCGCGGTCACGCGGCCGGCTCCAGGGGGGAGGTCGGCGCGGACCCGGAAGCCCCCGC
>NZ_JBEZGQ010001022.1:0-2921 GCF_040650095.1 Actinoplanes sp. NPDC048791
CGCGGCTGTGCTGGGCGCTCCGAGCGCCGCCCCGGCGGTGGCGCCCAGCGCGAGGGCAGGACCACCCGCCAGAGTGACCGTGCGGCCGTGGAAATTGGTCCGTTCCAGCCGGGCCGCGTACGGATCATGGCGGATCCAGGCCAGCGCCGCGCGGGCCACCACAGCCCCGGTTCCGAACGACTTCCAGACCTTGCCGGCCATGTCCCTGCACTCCCGCCTCGCCGGGCCGCGCCCCTCGGCGACCGATCGCCGAGTCTAGGCGGTCCGGGCCCGCGCCCGGCGCACCCTGTGGACGAACTCAGGCCGCTGCCTTGGGCACGAGCGCGCTGGCGCCGGCCGACAGCCCGTACTGGCCGACCTTGCCCGCCACCATCCGCTCGACGACGGTCAGCGCCGTGGCCAGCTGCCCCTGCGCGGTACTGACGTTGTCCACCGTGGAGATCTCCTTGACCAGCGTCGGGTCGGAGCGGATCTCGGCGACCAGGTTGCCGTCGCCGATGCCGTTGCCCCCGACGACCAGCGGCCGGTCCTTGTGGAACTGGTTGGCCAGGGTGACCGCGTTCTGGTTCTTCTTGGCGGCGTCCCGGTCGACCGGCGGCAGCCCGGAGACCACCACGGTGGCCTCGGCGCCGGGCACGATCTCGTCGGAGACGTTGAGGTAGCCGGGCTCGGTGTAGGCGGTCAGCACGGCGGTGAGGTCACCCGGCGTCACCGCCAGCGGCTTCTGCAGCAGGGCGACGGCGAGCAGCGCGCTGGACGTCTCGACGCCGTCGCTGTTGAGCGGGAGCCCCTCGGCGGGCACGGTCGGCTGCGACGCCTTGTCAGCCAGGTCCAGCAGCTCGAACGCGTTCGCCGGCTCGAAGAACTTGTCCTGCACGGTGACCGTACCGGTGATCGCGGCCCCCGCGACCTTGAGCATCGCGATGGTGCCCTCGGCGTAGTCCTGACCGCCGGGCAGGACCACCACGAGGATCTTGCGGCCGGTGAGCTTGCCGTTGAGCAGCGCGGGCGAGACCTGGGTGGCGAAGTCCTGGGTGCTGTTCAGTTCCTTACGGTACTGGTTCGCCTGCTCACGGTAGTTGGTGTTGTCGTTGCTGAGGGCGTCGACGCGGTCCTTGAGCGTGTCGACCACCGGCCCGTTGAGCGCGGCGGTGCCGACCACCAGGCCGATCGCCAGGGCGAGAAAGACCGCGGTGAGCGACACCACGTGGTACCGGAAGTTGATCACGCCAAAAGCCTCTTGGTCACTCGCGGATTAGAAGAGCTGTCCTAACTGGAAGACGAGATTGTCCCACCACTCGGACATCACGGAGAGATAGGCCTTGCCGACCGTGGAGACCGTGACCGCCGAGGCCATCGCCGCGATCGCCGACAGCACGAGCAGCACCAGCGACGAACCGGAGATGTTCTGCTTGTAGAGCCGGCTCACGCCCTTGGCGTCGACCAGCTTGCCGCCGACCTTGAGCCGGGTCAGGAACGTCGAGGCCATGCCGCCGCGGCCCTTGTCGAGGAACTCGACCAAGTTGGCGTGCGTGCCGACGGCGACGATCAGGGTGGCGCCCTTGTCGTCGGCCAGCAGCATGGCGAGATCCTCGCTGGTGGCGGCCGCGGGGAAGGTCACCGCGGGCACGCCGAGCCCGTGCACCCGGTCCAGGCCGGGTGCGCGGCCGTCCGGGTACGCGTGCACGATCACCTCGGCACCGCAGCGCAGCACGTCGTCGGTGACCGAGTCCATGTCGCCGATGATGATGTCGGGCGTGTAGCCGGTCTCGACCAGCGCGTCCGCGCCGCCGTCGACGCCGATGAGCACCGGCTTGAACTCGCGGATGTAGGGCCGCAGCACGTCCAGGTCGGCCTTGTAGTCGTACCCGCGGACCACGATGAGCACGTGCCGGCCGGCGATCTGGGTCTGCACGTCCGGCACGCCGACGCCGTCGAGCAGCAGGTCGCGCTCCTGCTTGAGGTAATCCATGGTGTTCGCGGCGAAGGCCTCGAGCTGCACGGACAGGCCCTCACGGGCGTCGGCCATGGCGGCGGCGACGGTCTGGGTGTCCTGCCGGATGCCGGTGGCGATCGGCTCGCCGTCGAGCAGCACGGTGTCGTCCTCGATGCTGACGACGTCACCCTCGCTGATCCGGTCGAAGACCTCTTCGCCGAGGTCGTCGATGAGCACGATGCCGGCCTGGATCAGCACCTCGGGCCCCAGGTTGGGGTAGCGGCCGGAGATCGAGGGCTTGACGTTGAGCACCGCCGCGACGCCGACGGCGACCAGCGAGTCGGCCGCGACGCGGTCGATGTCGACGTGGTCGATCACGGCGATGTCACCGGGGCGCAGCCGTCCGACCAGGCGCTTGGTCCGGCGATCCAGTCGGGCGGTGCCGGAGAACGCTCCCGGTTCGACGCTCCGGGTCCGGCGCAAGGTGGGAAGTCGCATCCCGGCCATCCTGACACGCCGTTTCACCCCGGCCGCACGCGACATGCACAAGGTCACCGACAAAAGGTATGAATTGCCCAGCCGGCCGGGCCCCAGGTCAGGCGCGCTTCTCCTTGTCGGCGACCGCCAGCAGCTCCTCGGCGTGGGCGATGCCCAGATCCGAATCCGGCAGGCCGGCCAGCATCCGGGCCAGCTCGCGGGCCCGCTCGGTCTCCTCGACGATCCGCACGCCGCTGGTGGTGATCGCCCCGCCGGTGTCCTTGGCGACCACGAGATGCCGGTCGGCGAACGCGGCCACCTGCGGCAGGTGGGTCACGACCAGCACCTGGTGGGTGCGCGCGAGCCGGGCCAGCCGCCGGCCGATCTCCACCGCGGCCTGACCGCCGACACCCGCGTCGACCTCGTCGAAGACCAGCGTGGGCGGGCCACCGGCGCCGGCGAACACCACCTCTATGGCCAGCATGACCCGCGGTGCGGCTCTCGTCGC
>NZ_JBEZGQ010001023.1:0-2909 GCF_040650095.1 Actinoplanes sp. NPDC048791
GTGCGCGGCCGCCAGTGCGGCCGCGACCTCGGAGGAGATGCGCACGGCGGCCGGCCACGGGAGCCGGCGCGAGCGGGCCAGGACGGCCGCCAGCGACTCGCCGTCGACGAGCTCCATGACGACGTACGGGACCGGCTCACCGTCGACGGTGGTCGCCTCGCCGTAGTCGTAGACGTTGGTGATGTGCGGGTGGCTCAGTCGTGCGGCGGCCTGGGCCTCCGCGCGGAGTCGGCGTCGGAACGAGGGGTCGGTGCTCGTCGAGGGCGGCAGGACCTTCACCGCGACCTGCCGGCCGAGCACTTCGTCGAACCCTCGCCAGACCACTGACATCCCGCCGGCGCCGAGCCGCTCGACCAGTCGGTAGCGACCGGCCAGCAGACTCGAACCGGGCAGGTCCGTCGTGCTCATGTGCCCCCACATGCGCGATCGGAAGAAACATCAGCACTGCACCGCCATGCGTGCTGATGCCGGGGCGGTTGTCGGTCCGCCGTTGGACCGAGCATTCCCCATCGACGGCGAGGATGTTAGCGGACGATCGGCCAGGTCTCGACTCCTCGACAACCCGGATGAGCTGGGCGTCGTCACGCTCTGTTCCGCACTGTTCGCCGGTGGTGGGCAGTCGGCGCCGAGGACAGAATGCCTGGTCAGAGCTGTATAGATGGTCATGCCAAATAGCGCTGGGCCGTATGCCCGCTTCGTCGGAACTTGCGGCTGGATAACGAATCTCGCGATTCCACTACGGATTCTGCACGTGCAGTCGCGTTTGCATCACGCAAAGAGACAATGGCGAGATCATGAGTGGCGCTCATCTATACCCAGCGTGATGATTGCCGCAGGGCAATGACCTGGGCAACCCCGCCCGATCGGGTGATTTCCCGGCGACGATCATTCTTTGTTGCCGCAAGCCCCCAGCGTTGCTGATAAATCACCCGATCCAGGGACCACTATGGGGAAACGGCTGCCCGAGGTGTCCGCGTGACCGTGCGGCCCGGGTGCGCGGAGAGCCGTTCGGCGTGCACCACAGCGGAGTCGGCGGGCACGGCGCCCAGGCTCTCGAGGTGGTTCAGCATCGGCGCGAGCTTCTCGTAGAGCACGAGGATCACGTCGCCCGGGACGGCCAGCCGCAACGCCGCGTCGACTGCCGCCCGGTAGCCCGGGGTCCGGACGACCTGGATGAGCGGCCGGCGCCCGCGCATCTCCCGTTCCACCAGCGCGGACACCTCCCCCGGCGCCCGGCCGCGCGGGTCCTCGTCGTCGTAGAGCACGGCCCGGGTGACGCCGTCCGCGAGCACCTGGGCCGAGGCGGCCAGCAGGTCATCGCGGCGGTCGCCGGGCAGCGTGACCGTGGCCAGGCACCGCTGCGGACCCCAGAGCCGGTGCAGCGTCCGCAGGACGGTCGCGATCGCCGCCGGGTTGTGCGCGTAGTCCACGAACAGAGTCACCTCGTCGAGGCGCAGCAGCGTGGCCCGGCCCGGGTTGTCGACCCGCGGCTCGAAGGCGGCCAGCCGCTCGGCCACCACGTCCGGCGGAGCGCCGAGAGCCCGGGCGGCAGCCGCCGCGGCGAGGGCGTTGACGGCCGCGTACGACGCCGCTCCGCCGAACGAGCCGGGCACGTCCGCGACGCGCAGCAACGGGGTGCGCCGGCCGCCGGTGGCCTGCACCAGCCAGCCGTCCTGGAGCACGTACGCCGTCCCGCCCCGGCCCAGGTGCTCGGCCAGCACCGGCTGCCGGCTGTCGGTGCCGAACCAGACGACGCGCTTGCGGTCGGCGCGGACCCGGGGCCGCTCGGCGATGCTGCGGATCCACGGGTCGTCGGCGTTGAGCACCAGGGTGCCGCCGTCGCGGACCCGCTCGGCGATGAGCGCCTTGACGTGGGCCAGGTCCTCGATCGACTTTAGCCCGTCCTGGCCCAGGTGGTCGGCGGTGATGTTGGTGAGCACGCCGACGTCGGTCCGGTCGTACCCCAGGCCCCGGCGCAGCGTGCCGCCGCGGGCGGTCTCCAGGACCGCCGCCTGGACCCCTGGGTCGCCCAGCACCATCTGCGCCGAGCGCGGCCCGGTGGCGTCACCGACGTGCACCACCCGGCCGTCGATCGCGACCCCGTCGCTGCTGGCCACGCCCACCCGCAGACCGGTGCCGGCCAGCAGGTGCGCGACCAGCCGGGTCACGGTGGTCTTGCCGTTGGTGCCGGTCACGGCCACGGTCGGGATCCGCCCGTCGGAACCGCCGGGGAACATCGCCCGCACGATCGCGTCCCCGACGTCGCGGGAGCGCCCGCGCACGGGCGCGAGATGCATGCGCAGCCCGGGTACGGCGTTGACCTCGATCACCCCGGCGCCCAGCTCGTCGGGGTCGCCGGTCGGCGGCAGCGGCGCGGCGATGTCGGCCAGCCGCAGGTCGATGCCGGCGATGTCCAGCCCGACCAGGGCGGCGACGCGCAGGCAGAGCCGGGTCACGTCGGGGTGCACCCGGTCGGTGACGTCGCTGCCGGTGCCGCCGGTGGACAGGTTGGCGTTGTCGCGCAGCCACACCTGGCGCCCGGCCGCGGGCACGGTGCCGGGCGTGCAGCCCTGCCGGTTCAGCGCGATCAGAGCGTTGGCGTCCAGCTCGATGCGGGTCAGCACCCGGGCGTGCCCCACCCCGCGCCGCGGGTCCGCATTGGTCAGCGCCACCAGGTCGGCCACCGTGCTCTCGCCGTCGCCGACCACATGGGCCGCGACCCGTTCGGCGGCGGCCACCACCTCACCCGCGACGACCAGCACGCGGTAGTCCCGGCCGGCGAACTGCCGTTCGACCACCACGTCGCCGCCCGCGGCCGTGTACGCCCGTTCGACCTCCTCGGGCGTGCGCAGGTTGAGCACCACGTGCTCGCCCTGACGGCCCTGCCGCGGCTTGACCACGACCGGCGC
>NZ_JBEZGQ010001024.1:0-2905 GCF_040650095.1 Actinoplanes sp. NPDC048791
GAGCTGATCACAGCGGTACGCCGGGAAGCCGCGGCCGCCGCCGAGGGGCGCGTGGGCGTCCTGGTGCCGGCGGGTCTGGAGGAGTCGTTGGGTCGCGAGCTCACCGCCGCCATTCCCGAGGCGGCCGTGGGGGAGCAGCCCGACCTGCTCAACCACATCGTGCTGATGACGGTCCGGCAGGCCAAGGGCCTCGAGTTCGACAGCGTGATCGTGGTCCAGCCGGACGAGATCATCGCGGAGAGCCCGCGCGGCCTCAGCGACCTCTACGTCGCGGTGACCCGGGCGACCCGGCGGCTCGGTGTGCTGCACACGGCCGAGCTGCCCAAGGCTGCGCTGACCGGGACCGCCGCGCGGGGCCGGTGCGCGTACGCACCGGCCCCGCTCGTCGTCGTGGATCAGGCGGCCGCGCCGTGGGCCAGCGGCGTGAAGCCGTGGGCGTTGGTCAGCGCGAGACGCGAGTGCAGGCTGGTGTTGCCGGCGATGGTGGCGTAGTAGCCGGCCCGGCGGCGGGCGATGATGCTGTCCGGGTTCTCCGGGGCCGGCGCCAGCTCCGGGTCGAGGTGGGTGTTGAGGCCGTCCTTGAGCAGCGACAGCGCCTCGGCGCGCAGCTGGCTGATCCGGCTCTCGGTGACCCCCAGGTCGGCGGCGATGTCGGCCATCGGCCGCTCCTTGAGGAAGTACTCGGTGATGACGGTCTGCAGGCGCTCCGGCAGCGACTCGATCGCGTGGTGCAGGTAACCGATCTGCTCGCGGCGGATCAGCATGTCCTCCGGGCCCGGGGTGCGCTCGGTGACCAGGTCGTCGGGGCTGCTGGTGGTGAAGCCCTGCAGCGACAGCACGGTGGCCCGCTGCACGTCGTTGTCCGTCTGGTGCAGGTCCGTGGTGGTGGTGCCGAGCGCCTGGGCCAGCTCCTCGTTCGTCGGCGTCCGGCCCAGCGTGGTGGTCAGGTTCTGCCGCGTGGTGTCGGTCGCCCGCGCCTTGGTCCGCACCGAGCGGGTCGCCCAGTCCAGCGAGCGCAGCTCGTCGAGGATGGCGCCGCGGATGCGGGTGGTGGCGAAGCGGTTGAACGGGATGCCGCGGGTCGGGTCCCAGCCGCGGGCGGCGGTCACCAGGGCGTGCAGGCCGGCGCTGGTGAGATCGTCACGGTGGATGTGGTTCGGGATCCGGCTGAGCATGTCGCGCACCAGGTGGCCGACCAGCGGCATGTTGGTGCGGATCAGTTCCTCCTGCTCGGCGGCGGACAGGGCCGGCACGGCGGTCGCGGTGTCGGCGGCGAGGTCGGCAGCGGTCGTCATGGTGCTGGTCATGTGAATCCCCCGTGTGTTGTCGGTGGCCCGCGGCGGTGGGCACCGGCTGACAAGGAGAAACTTTGAGTGACGCCGGGTACATGTTCTGGTTGCGCTCAGTTGCCGACCGGTTGCTTCGGATCCGGCTCTCAGGCGGCCCGGGCGGGCACTCGTACGGTGGCGAGGTCCCAGACGAAGCGGGCGGGGGCGAAGGCTTCGGCGTACCGGACGCGGGCCTGCGCGCCGAAGTGCCGGGCGGTGCCGGTCGGCAGCTCCGGATCCACCGGCACCGGGGCCTCGGCCAGCGCGGCGAGCTTGCGGTCCAGGAACGGCGAGATGTCGACGAACAGCGCGGGGGCGAACTGCAGGGTCGACTCGCCGGCGTAGTGCAGGATCCGGCTGCTGTGCCGGGCCGCGGACAGCGTGGCCACGGCGGCGGCGCGGTGCTCGGCGTTGGCGTCCTCGGGGGCGTGCACGTAGACCACATCGGCGTCGACACCGGTCAGTACGTTCTCGATGGCGGCCACCGTCATCGCGGCGGACGAGATCAGCCCGGGCCACGTCTCGCCGGGCCGCTGGTGGCGCGACCGGCGGTCGTTGCTGCCGCGGGTGTGCCCCCGGCGGTCCCCGGAACGGCGCTCGGCGGCCTGCGGGCCCCAGACCAGCAGGCAGTCGAGCTCACGGGCGGCGGCCTCGGCCTGCCGGCTGCGTACGGTGTCGGGCCCGTCGCAGGTGAGCACCAGCATGGTGACCGAGTCACCGGCGGCGCGGTGGGCGGCGAGGGTCCCGGCGCAACCGAACTCGATGTCACCGGGGTGCGTACCGACCGCCAGCACGCTGCGGGTCATTCCGGCCTCCGTGGTTCTCGGTGCACCGTCGCGGGGGTTCGGCGGCGCTGAGTTGTCCATCGGTCACCGGCGGCACGGCTTGAGGGTTGTGGCGTGACTACGGCACGCTGGTCGGCATGGATCTCACCGACTCCGGCACGACCGTCAACCTGATCGCCGGCGTGGCCATGCTGGCCGGCGTGCTGGGCGTGGTGATCCCGGTCCTGCCCGGCCTGCTGCTGTGCTGGGCGGCGGTGCTGCTCTGGGCGATCCTGGGCGACGCGGACGGCGGCCGCTGGGTGGTGTTCGCCCTGGCCACGGTGGTGGCGGTGGGCGGCACGGTGGTGAAATACCTGTGGCCCGGCAAGCGGCTCAAGAGCACCGGCGTGCCCACGTCGTCACTGCTGATCGCCGGCGTGCTGGGGATCGTCGGCTTCTTCGTGGTGCCGGTGGTGGGCCTGGTGCTCGGCTTCGTCGGCGGCCTGTGGGTGGCCGAGCGCCTGCGGGTCGGTCCCGGTCAGGCATGGCCGTCAACCCGGCACGCGCTGGGCGCGGTCGGGCTGTCCCTGCTGGTGGAGTTCGCGGCGGCGCTGGGCATCGCGGTGATCTGGGTCTTCGGCCTGCTCGCCACCTGAGTTCCGCCTTTAGCGGGGCATCCTGGGCTCCGCCTAGCGGGGCATCCTGGGCTCCGCCTAGCTGTAGTGCCCATGAGCGTTGTTGACGCGGCGTGGCGGCTTGATCAATGAGAAGACCTCCGGCGAGGTGGAAGTTGCGACGCTTTCACCCTGACCG
>NZ_JBEZGQ010001025.1:0-2903 GCF_040650095.1 Actinoplanes sp. NPDC048791
GCCTCCTCGTGCGTCTCGGCGGCGATCACCGAGGCGCTGACCATCAGGTGCGGCTCGGGGAAGCGCGGCGACGGCACCACGATGTCCCTGAGCACGCTCCGTCCTTCCGCCACGCCGAAGCGCCCGGATGCCCGAAATCGGCGCTGCGAAACGTACGGTCAGCCGGCCGGGTCGTCGTAGCCCTCGTCCGCGCGTTCCCGGCGCAGGTGGGCCTCGGCCCTGCGGGCCGTCTCCCCGCCCTCCGCCGCCAGGCCCGCGTACATGCCTTTGACCTTCTCGAACGGGCGCCCGGGAGGCAGCAGCGGGACCGCCGGGTCGACGACGGCGTCGATGACCACGGGCCGGTCGGCCGCCAGCGCGGTGTCCCAGGCCGCCGGCAGGTCGTCGGGCGACGTGACGCGCAGCCCTCGCAGGCCGAGCAGCTCGGCATAACCGGCGTACGGCACCTCCGGCAGCTGCTGGGAGGTGGCGAACCGCGGCTCGCCCTCCATCTCGCGCTGTTCCCAGCTCACCTCGGCGAGGTCCCGGTTGTTCAGCACGCAGACCACGAACCGCGGGTCGGCCCAGTCGCGCCAGCGGGCGGCCACGGTGACCAGCTCGGCGAGGCCGGTCATCTGCATGGCGCCGTCCCCGGTCAGGGTGATCACCGGCCGGCCGGGGGCGGCCAGCTTGGCGGCGATCCCGTACGGCAGCCCGCAGCCCATCGACGCGAGGGTGCTCGACAGATGGGCCGGGACGCCGCGGGGCAGGCGCAGGTGCCGGGCGTACCAGTAGACGACCGAGCCGACGTCGACCGCCACCTGGGCGTCCGCGGGCAACCGGTCGGCGAGGGAGTGGACCACGAACTGGGGGTTCATCGGCTCGGCCGGGGCGGTGGCGCGGGCGGTGGAGATCTCGTGCCACCGGCGTACCCATGCCTCGACCTGGTCGCGCCACGCGCGTTCGGGGCGCGGCTGCACCTCGGCGAGCAGACCCCGTACCGTCTCGGCGGCGTCGCCGAGCAGCGGCACCTCGATCGGATAGCGCACGCCGAGCTGCCGCCCGTCGATGTCGATCTGCACCGCCCGGGCCTGCCCGGGCGCGGGGTAGAACTCGGTCCACGGGTCGTTGGTGCCGATCAGCAGCAGGGTGTCGCAGTTGCGCAGGAGCTGCTCGCTCGCCGTGGTGCCGAGGTGGCCCATCACGCCGGTGTGGAACGGCAGGCCCTCGTCCAGCACCGGCTTGCCCAGCAGCGACGCCGTGACGCCCGCGCCGAGCCGATCGGCCAGCTCGACGATCTCCGCGGCCGCGCCGTACGCGCCCTGACCCACCATGATCGCGACCCGCTCGCCGGCCCGCAGCACCTCGGCCGGCGCCCGCAGGTCCTCCTCGCGCGGCACGACCCGGGCCGGGCGCTGGCCCGGACTGGTGACCATGACGCCGTGCTCGTGCGCGGTCGGGTCCGGCGCGGGCGCCGACTGCACGTCGTGCGGCAGGATCACGCAGGTCGGGCTGCGGGTGGCCAGCGCGGTCCGGAACGCCCGGTCGATGAGCATCGGCACCTGCTCGGGAGTGTGCGCGGCCTGGACGAACTGGGCGCACACGTCACCGAAGAGCCGGACCAGGTCGATCTCCTGCTGGTACGCGCTGCCCAGCACCGTCGAGGCCTGCTGCCCGACGATCGCCACGACCGGCTTGGAATCGAGTTTGGCGTCGTAGAGGCCGTTGAGCAGGTGCACCGCGCCGGGGCCCTGAGTGGACAGGCAGACACCCGGACCGCCGGTGTACTTCGCGTGCCCGACAGCCATGAACGCGGCCGCCTCCTCGTGCCGGGCCTGCACGAACGTGGGTTTCCCGGCCCGGCGCAGCGCACCCAGCACGCCGTCGATGCCGTCGCCGGAATACCCGAAGACGCGGTCCACCCCCCAGTCACTGAGGCGTTCCACGAGCAGATCCGCGACCGTACGCTCAGCCATGACGTTCTCCTCCCGGTGGCAGGTCCCGTCTACCCCGCCGCGCCGGGCTCAATCGGCGGGATCCGGCCAGACCTCGGTCAGCAGGGCGCGCAACGCCTTCTCGGGCGCGTCGAGGTCGGACTGCTCGTACAGCAGCCCGGCGTAGAGGGCGGCCTCGGCCATCCGGGTGTAGAGGTACGCCAGCCGGTCGAGGTCCACGCCCGGGTCGGCCGGGGCACCGCAGCCCGCCTCCAGGAAGATCTCCCGCTGGGCGGCGACCACCCGCGGATGCACGACCCCGGCGGTGGAGTACATGACCCGGTCGGCGAGCTCGGTCTCGGTGGTGACGAAGGTGATCAGCGCGTGGGCCTGGGGCAGGCCGGCGGCGAAGTGCCGGGTCACCTCCAGGACGCCGTCGACGCCGTTCTGCGTCCGGGCCTTCCGCGCGGCGGCCAGGCGCAGCTCGCACAGGGTCCACAGGACGTGCCCGAGCAGCTGTTCACGGCTGTGCACCACCCTGTACAACGTGGCCCGGCTGACGGCCAGCTCGGTCGCGAGCTCGTCCAGGTCGACCGTGCCGTTGCGCAGAAAGTGCCGGACGGCTCCCGCCACGGCGGCCTCGTGGCTGATCACCCGGCGAGGGGTCACGGTGCTCCTCCCCCGGCCCGGCGCGGCATGCGTCCATCCTGCGGCACGCCCTGCGGGCCTTCCATCCGCTCGTCGGACCGGCGCCGATGACATTCCGGCTCACGCCTGTTACCCGTCCGGCCGGAATTTCCACCAGTCTATTTATTGCGCTTTGATGACCGCCTCGACCCCGTTTCCGGTTCGCCGCATTTCCGAAGGTCGTCCCTGCTCACGGCCATGATCGTGCGACTGCCGTCTCACGATCGTCACGGAACTGGTGCCACCCGAACACGGCTGGCTAATGTCCGGACACACCATTCGATGCGCATTGTTTCCCGGGGC
>NZ_JBEZGQ010001026.1:0-2894 GCF_040650095.1 Actinoplanes sp. NPDC048791
GCACGTCGCGCGCCAGCGCCCGGGCGTACGCGGGACTGGCCGAATACCACTCGAAGCGCTCCCCCGGCGGCAGCAGCACGAGGTGGTACGGCGGCACGCGACCCGCCCCGATCATCGCCGCGGTGTAACGGCCCAGTTCGCCGTACCGGTGGTAGTCGGGCCCGTCGTGCGCGACCAGCACCCGGTCGGTGGGCGTGTCCGGCGACCAGATCCGGGCCACCATCTCGCCGTGCAGGGTGGGCAGCGGCAGGTAGACGTCGCGCCACTGACCGGTGGCCTGCGGCAGGTGCAGCCAGCCGGGCTCGCGGTAATCAGGGCACCACAGGACCGAGTTGTCGCCCTCGCGCCGCGGATTGTCCGGATCGGCCACGGTCTCGGTGCTGCCGTCGCCGTGGCCCAGTTCGAGCCGGTACTCGATGCGGTGCACGGCCGGGCGGGGCAGGCGCAGCTGCCAGGTGCGGCTCTCGCCGTCGTACGCGAAGTCGCCGGCGGCCACGCCGGAACGCAGCCGGACGGCGGTCAGCCGATGCTCATGATCTTGGAGCCGGAAGCAGACCTCGGTGCCGTCGCACCACGCCCCGACCGCCGGTTCCATGACGGCACCATAACCGGCCGACGGCCCGCCCGGCAGCAGTCTCAGGGGGTGTATGTCTGCGGGCCGGGCGACGCCGACGGCAGCCCGAACATCTCCGCCAGGCCGGTGATCCGCAGCTGGCGGTGCACGAACTCGCTGGGGTTGCGCAGCACGAACCGGGTGCCGGTCTCGCGGGCGGCGTTGTAGCCGGAGACCAGCGCGCCGACGCCCATCGAATCCATGAACGTCACGAAGGTCAGATCGACGATCATCGAGACCGGGCGCTCGCCGTGCAGGGTGCTGACCAGCGCGTGCCGCAGGGCGTCCACGGTGGCCGCGTCCAGCGAGCCGCGCACGTCGACCACGATCGCGCCGTCCGCCTGCCGCCGCGTGGTCATCACGGCCTCGCCCATGGTCTCGTCCTCCGCACCCGGTTGCCCGTGGGCCCACGCTACAACGCCCGCTGTTCACCTCGCAGGCTGCCGGACGTTTCCGTGCGCCGAGCGGACAGCCGGTGCGCCGAGCGTCATGGCGACGTCACCCACCGCGAGGCGCAAAGAGCAACAGGAGCGGGCAAGTTCGCCACATCATGCAGATCATCTTGCGGTTTCCGCAGGTGAGCGGCCACGGTGACAGCGGTGGTCACCGATGCACCCGCTCGCATCCGGCCACTCCCGGGGCGCGGCCGGGGAGGTGTCCACGACGGCGGTCTCCACGCGGCCGCCGAGGCATGTGGAGGGTGGGCCCAGCATGGTCACAGGCTCGAACCGAAGGCCGGGGATCTTCGCGATCCGCGATGTCCGGTCGCTGATCTCCGAGACCACCGAGGAAGGCCACGGCCTGAAGAAGGCCGTCGGCGCCACCCAGCTGACCGCCATGGGCGTCGGCGCCATCATCGGCACCGGCATCTTCGTGGTCATCGGCGAGGGGGCCGGCGTGGCCGGCCCGGCGGTGATCCTCTCCTTCGTGCTCGCCGCGGTGGCGTGCGCGTTCTCCGCGCTGTCCTACGCCGAGCTGGCCTCGTCCATCCCGGTCTCCGGCAGCGCCTACACCTACACGTACGCGACCCTGGGCGAGATCGTGGCCTGGATCATCGGCTGGGACCTGATCCTGGAGTACGGGGTCTCGGTGGCCGCCATCGCGGTCGGCTGGGGCGGCAACCTCAACGCCTTCCTCGACTCGGCGTTCGGGGTGGCCCTGCCGGACGCGATCGCCAAGTCACCCGAGGACGGCGGCATCTTCAACCTGCCCGCCGTCTTCATCGTGCTGGCGATCACCGCTCTGCTGGTGCGGGGCGTCACCGAGAGCGCCCGGGTCAACCTGGTGATGGTCGGCGTCAAGCTGGCGGTGCTGCTGTTCTTCATCGTGGTGGCGCTGTTCAACTTCGGCACCGGCAACTTCCAGCCGTTCACCCCGAACGGCGTCGACGGGGTCACCGCGGCGGCCGCGATCATCTTCTTCGCGTACATCGGTTTCGACGCGGTCTCCACCGGCAGCGAGGAGGCCCGCAACCCGGCCCGCGACCTGCCCCTGGCGATCATCGGCTCGCTGATCATCTGCACGGTCTTCTACGTGCTGACCGCGGTCGGCGCCATCGGCATCGCCACCCCGGCGCAGCTCGAATCCACCGACGCGCCCCTGGCCGCCGCCCTGGACCAGGGCGCCGGGATCAGCTGGGCGGCGTCGATCCTGGCGCTGGGCGCGGTCGTCGCGATCACCAGCGTGGTGCTGGTCATCCTGTACGGCCAGACCCGCATCTTCTTCGCCATGTGCCGCGACGGCCTGTTGCCGCAACGCTTCGCCGTGGTCAACCAGCGGTACGGCACCCCGGCCCGGCTCACCATCGGCCTCGGCGTGCTGATCGCGATCCTCGCCGCGCTGGTGCCGCTGTCCGAGATCGTCAAGCTCGTCAACATCGGCACGCTGTTCGCGTTCGTGCTGGTCAACATCGGCGTGATCATCCTGCGCCGGACCCGGCCGGAGATGCCGCGGCCGTACCGGGTGCCGTGGTCGCCGGTGCTGCCGATCCTCGGCGTGCTGTTCGCCGTCTACCTCATGTCCGACCTGCCGCTGAGCACCTGGATCCGGTTCGTCGTCTGGCTGGTCCTGGGCCTGGCAATCTACTTCCTGTACGGCTACCGCCACTCCAAGCTGCGCACCCCTCGCCCGGACGACGGCGGGACACCGAGCTGGGCCCGCGACACCACGCCCGAGACGCCGCCCGGGGACCCGCGGTGACCGCCCCGGCGACCGCCCCCGTCATCGTCGGGGTGGACGGCGGCCCCTCCGCCGAGGACGCTCTGACGTTCGGCCGGTGGGC
>NZ_JBEZGQ010001027.1:0-2894 GCF_040650095.1 Actinoplanes sp. NPDC048791
GGGTTGGTGCTCTACATCGAGGATATCGTCGTGCAGCACCGCATGTTGCAGGGCGCGGCCCGCGGTGGCCGGTGCCCGGACGCCGCGGACACCGGTCCGGTGCTGGTCGAGCCGTTGAGCCGGCGTGAGATGGAGGTGCTGCAGGGCATCGCCGCCATGTTGCCGACCGAGGAGATCGCCGCTCACCTGTTCGTGTCGATCAACACGGTCAAGACCCATGTCCGCAGCATCCTGCGCAAGCTGTCGGCGTCCCGCCGTAACGAGGCCGTGCGCCGGGCCCGTTCGCTGGGCCTGATCTGAGCCGGTGAGCCGGGCCGTCGAGGGTGGACTCACTCGTGGCGGATGGCGTGCGGCGTGCCCGCGGCGCGCAGCATATGTCCCGGAGCACCCAGCGGAAGGAGCTCGGTCGTGCGGACATTGCTCATTCTCGGCATCCTCTTCGGGGTGCTGGTCGTCGCCATCGCCGCACGGCGTAGCCGGCAGCAGTTCCAGGATTCCGGCACCGCGTTCCGGTGCCGCCTGCGGGCCCGGGGTCACCGGTCGGCGATCTGGCCGTCGCTGGGCCGGCACTGGTCCCGGCCGATGTGGGCGCTGTGGGACGACGACGTCCTGCTCGTCCGCCGCGGCCCGGTCCTCGCCCGGACGATCCCGCTGCGCGCGCAGCTGCCGGTGGAAGGTGTGCACCACCTGCTCGCCGAGGCTCCGCGACGGTGCGGGTCACGGCCGCTCGGGGTGGTGCTGAAGGTCTGGGACGGCTCCCGGATCGAGGTCGCCGCCGCCACGGACGACCGCCTGCAGGTGGTCGGTCCCTATCTGGCCGCGGCGATCAGTGACCTCCCGCGGGCGCCGGTTCCCCGGCGCCCCAGCTGAGAGACGAAAGGTGGCATCCACATGTCGGACACCCAGCAGAGCACGACAGGCGCCCAGCGGACGGCGTCCTTCGCCGCGGACAAACCCTACGAGGTGCCGAGCCGCTCCCGGCCGACAGCGTGGGTCGGCGTGGTGATCTTCGGCGGCATCATGCTGCAGATGGTCGGCGGCTTCCAGCTCATCCAGGGCCTCGTCGCGCTCTTCAAGGACGACTACTACCTGGTCAGCCCCAACGGGCTGGTGGTCGAGGTGAACTACACGGCGTGGGGCTGGACCCATCTGCTGATCGGTCTGGTGGCCATCGCGACCGGCATCGGGGTCCTGCTCGGGCAGACCTGGGCCCGGGTGCTCGGCATCGTGATCGCGGTGGTCAGTGCCCTGGTCAACGTCGCGTTCCTGTCCGCGTACCCGATCTGGAGCACGATCATCATCGCGATGGACGTGCTGGTGATCTACGCCCTGGCCGTGCACGGCCGCGAGGCCGCACAGGCCTGATCCGTCCGAGGCGATCCCGTTCGAGGCGATCCCGTTCGAGGCGATCCCGTTCGAGGCGATTCCGTTCGAGGCGATGAGGGAGGGCCGGTGGGCTACCGCGACGGGCGGGCCGAGCCCACCGGCCGGACCTTGCACCGCGTACGGACGGCGACCGCGGTCCTGCTGATCGGGGCCGGCGCGAGCGCCCTGGCCTGGCCGTCAGCCACGGTCCGGGTGCTCGGTCTGCTGTTCGGGCTCAACCTCGTCGTGACCGGCACGATCCGGGCCGGTCTGCTGCTGGTCGTGCCCGGCTACCCGCGGCTGTACCGGATCGCCGGAGTCGTCGGCGGCGTGCTGACCACGATCGCCGGCCTGATCTGCCTGCGCAGCATCGCCGTCTCGGTGGTGCTGCTGATCGTGGTCGTCACTGCCGGCTGGGCCGTGAACGCGCTGCTGGGAACCCTGCTGAGCCCGGACGGTGCCGCGGAGAGCCGGAGCACCCGGTACGTGGTCGCCGGCTCGGCGCTCCTGGTGGCGGCCGTCATCGGCCTGATCCGGCCGGAGCTCGAACCGGCGACCCTGGTCCGCATCGGCGGCGCGGTGCTGCTCTGCGCCGGGACGGCCCAGCTGGTCCGGTCGATCGCGGGACTGCGGGTGGCGTACCGGGCACAGGTGTGACCCGGCCATCCTCACCTGGCTCCGAAGGTCTCGTGCAGGATCTCCTGTTCGCCCTCGGTGAGGTTCGTCGCGATCAGGGTGCTGTTGCGGCCGTGGAACCGCTCACCGAGGCGGTCCAGATCGCCGTGCTCGGTCACCAGGAAGAGCGCCGAGGTGCCCCGCGTGACCTGGGTGCGGATCTTCTCCAGCTGCTCCTTGGTGATGCCGGAGTCCTGGGTGGCCTTGCTGATCGCACCCAGCGCCGCGCCCGCGACGCCGCCGACCACCGGGACCATGAACAACGAGCCGACCAGCAACCCCCACAGCGCACCCCAACCGGCGCCGTGCCTGGTCTCGTCGTGCCCGTGTTCCATGGTCGGTTGCGCGGCGTCAGCCGGCCAGCGGACCACCGCGTGGTCGTCGATCTTGACCAGCCGTTCCGTCGCCGCATCCTTGAGGACGGCCGCTGCGCGGTCCGCGCCGTCCGGGTCCTCGAACTTCCACACCGTGAAGGTCGTCATCGCACGCTCCCGATCGTCGGACGTGGGTCACCGGCTTCAGCTTTCGCCGGCGCGCCGGCCGGCGCCTCGTCCGTCCGGGATGAAACCCCGGGCCCGGCGACGCTCGACCGCGTCCTCGATCAGCAGGGAGATCAGCACGCCGCCCGCCGCCGCGACGAACGGCAGGACGAGCAGCAGGCCGTAGTCCACCCGCATCGGACGTCCGCGGAGTACGTCGAGGGCGGTGACGAGCCGCTCCCGGGCGATGGTGTGGTTGGCGGTCATCGGGTCACCTTCCCCGTTCGTGGTCTTCCCGGCGTCCGTCCGCCGGGTCATCGAGGAGCTGCGCCAGCCGTACGGTCGCGGCGCCGGCCCTGGTCCGCCGCACGCTCG
>NZ_JBEZGQ010001028.1:0-2892 GCF_040650095.1 Actinoplanes sp. NPDC048791
GCCAAGCCGAAGCCGCCCGCCGAGCGGAGATCGCAGCCCGCCAAGCCGAAGCGACCGCCCGCCAAGCCGAAGCAGCCCGCCAGGCCGACGCCGCCCGCCGAGCCGAGGCCGCACGCAAGGCGGAAGAAGCCGACCGCCAGGCCGAAGCGACCCGCCAGGCGGCAATCGCAGCCCGCCAGCTCGAAGCCGAACAGCACGCCGAAGCGACCCGGCAGGCCGAAGCCGCACGCCAGGCGGAGGAGGCCCGCCGCGCCGCGGAGCTCGCCCGTCAGGAACAAGCGAAGCAACTGGCCGAAGCCGCCTTCCGCACCGGCGGAGTGCCGACCTCGCGGCCCACCGAAGAGCAGCAGGCCACTGCCGCCCCCGCGGAGGCCAAGCCGCAGCACAGCCCGAAACCCGGTGCGGGCAGCTCGACGCCGGTCTCCCCGGTCCCGCCGGCCACCCGGCCCGGCCCGAACCCCGCCGCGAACGCCGCGCCGATCGGGCGGCTGATCACGTCGGGGCCGTCGGAGCCGCGCAAGTACGCCGACTCGGATCTCGGGCCCACGTGGTTCGGGGCCAAGCCGAAGGCGGCCCAGGAGAACGCCGAAGAGGCGAAGGCCGACGGGGTCGTGCTGAACCTGGACATCACCGGACTGATGAACGGGATCGCCGGCGCCACGACCACGGTGTCACCGGAGGAGGTCACCGCCCCGGATCAGCCCGAGCCGAGCGACGCTCAGCCGACCAGCGGCGGGCCGGCGCCTGGTGAGCCCTCGAAGCTCGACGAAGAGGCCGAGGCTCTGCTCGTACCCGGGCCGGAGCCCACCGAGATCAAGCCCGCCGCCCCCGGCCGGCCCAGGCCCCTGGGTCCGGAGGATCTGGCCGCGATCCGGTGGCGGCTGGACGGTGCCACGTTGCGCGAGGTCGTGGACGACCGGGACGCGCTGCGGGAGCTCGGTGAGCGGCTCGACGGGCCGCTGGCCGACGAGCAGGACAACGTCGCCCGGGCCGGGCTGCTCAGCGTGCGGGCCGAGGTGTACCGGCTGCTGGACGAGCTCGGTATGGCCGCCGCGGCGAGCCGGCTGGCGCTGGCTCACGCCGAGTCGGCCGGGGATGTGCAGGCCCTCGTCATCGCGCAGGCCGAGCTGGCGCACGTGTTGCGGTTGCGGGGGGACTACGCCGAGGCCGATCGGCTGTTCGAGCAGGCCGCCAGTTCGGAGGCGCCGGAGCTGCTGCGCAGCGTTGTGCACGAGAACGCCGGTCGCAGCGCCTTTGATCAGGGGCGGCACATGGAGGCGCTCGATCACTTCGCCCGGGCTGTGCGGCTCGGGCTGCCCGATGATCAGGAGCTGGCGCAGCGGATCGAGGTGTCGCTCGAGGCGATCTACATCCATGTGCTGCGGGACGGCTGGGGTCCTTACCCGCGGATGCGCCGGGAGATTCTCGGGCTGGTCAAGGCCGGGACTCCGGAACAAAGCTAGGCACCTGGTCGACGTTGTGCCGTTCGCCGGCGACGGACACCCGGCCGCGGCCCGACGTCTTCGCCTCGTAGAGCGCCGCGTCCGACGCCGCGACCAGGTCCTCCACCGTGCCGGCGTCGCCGGGCAACACCGCGATGCCGATGCTCACGCCCGGCGGGCCGCCCAGCAGGTCGGTGCGGTCGGCGATCGCGGAACGCAGGGCGTCGGCGACGCCCACGGCGGTGCGGCGGCCCATCCGCAGCAGCATGACGAACTCGTCGCCGCCCAGCCGGGCCGCGACGCCGGTCTCGCCGGCGACCTTGCGCATCGCGTCGGCGACCGCCTGCAGCACCCGGTCGCCCTCGGCGTGGCCGAAGGTGTCGTTGATCGCCTTGAAGTGGTCCCGGTCGACCGTGAGCAGGGCCAGGGAGCCGTCGGTGCGCCGGGCCCAGGCGGCCTCGGCGACCAGCGCGTCGTCGAAGTAGCGGCGGTTGGCCAGGCCGGTGAGGTGGTCCGCGTTCGCCTGCCGTTCCAGGACGTCACGCAGCCGGTCGGCGCGGACCCGCAGACTCTGCACCACCGTGGCGGCCATCGTCATGGCCAGCACCATGGCGACCCAGTCCGAGGCGCCGCGCTGGGGGCCGAGGACCGCGAACACGGTGGCCGCGTCGCCCGCGTACACCAGGAGGAGGTTGAGGTAGAGGACGCGGCGGCTGAGGAAGTTCGCCGCGTACAGGATGGGCCAGAGGTAGAAGAGCTGCGAGCCGGTGGACGCGTCGTGGGTGGCGAAGTTCAGGCCGGCCACCACCGCGGTGGCCAGGATCGGGGCGATGAACCAGCCCGACCGGGGTACGGCGGTGGGCCGGCGCCAGCAGAGCACACCCGTGAACGCCATCAGGACAGAGATCACCGCGGACACGACCAGAGTGATCAGGTTGACGCCCGGGTCGATGTACGCCGTCACGAACACGTAGGGCGACGCGGCCAGCGTGAGGTACGCGACCGCACGAGAGGCTCCGTGCAGGTCGCGTAGCTCGTATGCGGTGGCGTGGACCCTGAGCGACACGTTCTTTGTTCGGCCTCCCGGGCCCGGACATGAGGTTTTGGCCGCGCCGGTCAGGCCGGTGAGGTCGGTGGGGGTGCCGGTTCGCGCTGGGCCAGAGTGACGCCCAGGCTGGCCGAGCTCACCAGCAGCAGCGCCACGACCTCACGCAGGCCGAGCCGTTGGTGCAGCACCACGAGCCCGGCGACGGCCGCGGCGGCCGGCTCCAGGCTCATCAGGATGCCGAACACCCGGGTGGGCATGCGCCGCAGCGCGTTGATCTCCAGGCCGTAGGACAGGACCGACGACAGCAACGCGACCGCGGCCGCGCCGGCGAGCAGAGACGGATGATCCAGTACGGCGGAAGCACCGCTCGCGCCGAACGGCAGAACGAGCACCGCCGCCACC
>NZ_JBEZGQ010001029.1:0-2891 GCF_040650095.1 Actinoplanes sp. NPDC048791
GACACCGCGCTCGTAGCCCTCGTCGTAGCGGGCTTCGGCGGCCCGGCGCACGACGGTCAGCAGCGTGCCGTCGGCGGCGGCCGCGGTGACGCCCGCGGGATCGTCGGCGAGCAGAGCGGCGGCGAGATGCTCGCTGCGGTAGACCGCGGCGGTCTCCGAGACCACCGTCTGGTTCCAGAACGGTCGGGTGGCCACGAACGAGGCGTCCCGGACCGGCGCCCGGTAGTCCGTGCCGGTGACGGCGAACGCCAGCTCGTCGCCGTCCGGCACCAGCGTCAGGTCGATCGCCTGGGTGTTCACCGCGAACGTGTGCCGGCCCAGCCGGATGGTGTTGCCGTCCGCGCCGTACAGGTCGAGGCGGTCCCGCAGGGCCCGGCCGGCCTCCTGCCGGGCGGCCTTGACCCGCCCGTCCAGCTCCTCGGCCCGGACGGTGTCGCCGAGGGTACGCAGCTCGCCCGCGACCGAGCGCAGCTTGCCGACCATCGGATCGGTGGCGAAGTAGGTGTTGACCTCGTCGAGGGTGCCGAGCGCGGCGACCCGGCGCTGCACGCTGGCCAAGGTGCGCTGGGCGGAGTCGACCAGCCGGTCGGCGCGCCGCGCCCGGTCGTCGAGCAGCGACTGCCGGCGGGCGGCGAACGCCTCGTAGACCTCGGAACGCTTGGCGCTGAGCTGGTCCACGAAGTCGTCGAAGTCGCCGAACCGCGACTCCAGCGCCTCCACCTGGAGCATCAGCTTGGCGACCTGCTCGTCGCTGCGTTCCGGGGTGTCCGCGGCGGCCAGCCCGGCCGTGACCGACTGGCCCAGCAGGGTGAACTCCGCCGCGAACGCGGCCCGGCCCTCGACGGAGGCCAGCTCGCGCCGGCGGGCGTCCAGAGTGGCGCGGGCCCGGTTGACGCCGCCGAGCACCTCGCCGATGCGTTCCAGGATGGCGACCCGCACGGTGGCATCGGCGATGTCCAGGCCGCCGACCACCTCGGTGACGACCTGGAGGCCGTCGGCCTGCTCGGTGAGCCGCTCGCCGACGGGCGCGGCCTCGGCCACGGTGGCGATCCCGGCGGCGTCGGTGACCAGCTGCTCGACCGACTGCTGGTAGCCGGCGAAGGCGTCCGCGCGCTGGAGGAACTCGACCGCGCGGCGGGCGGTGGAATCCACCTCGGCGGCCAGGTCGTGCTCGAGGGAGTCGAGCCGGGCCAGGTCGACGTAGCGCAGCTCGCGCAGGGTCACGATCCGGCCCTGGGCCTGGCGCAGCGACGCGAGCTGCCGGATCCAGGCGTCGGTCGTGGTGGGCACCTCACCCCGGGCCCGGCGGATCAGCGAGGTGGTCGCGGCGGCGGCCTCCTCAACCGCGGTGGCGGCCTGGGTGGTCAGCTCCTGCACCGACTCGTACTCGTCGAGGACCTGCTCGGCGGTGGCGCGGACCTCCGACAGCGGGGTGCGCAGGTCGCCCAGCTCGCGCTCGCCGAGCCAGTGGTAGTGGTCGAAGAGCCGGCCGCACGCGGCGATGATGGCCTCGAAGACCGCGCCGGAGGGCGTCATCTCGTCGACCATCCGGGCCACCGACAGGGTGTCGGCGATGCCGCGCACCAGGTCGGCGTTGCCCACCCGGTCCAGCGGTCCGGTGCCGACCGGCTGCGCCGCGGCGTACGTGTCCGAGACGTACGGCGTCTGCCACACCTGCATCGGGTGCACCCGGGTCGGCTCGTCGGTGACGTGCCGGAACGCGATGAGCGTGCCGTCGTCGAACAGCGAATACCCGTGGCAGGTGATCGGGGTGGCGACCTCCTTGCGGATCACGTTGTACGGCAGCAGCAGATACCGCCCCGAGGCCCGCGCGTGGAAGACGTAGAGCACGTCCTCGCCGTTGACCGAGCGGACCACCCGCTCGAACTCGAGGTCGGTGACGTCCGCGTCGAACGTCCTGGCCAGCCCGGTGGCCAGGTAGTAGCCGCCCGGGAAGATGATGCCCTGGTCCTCGGGCAGCCGCTGGCAGGCCTGGCCGATCCCGTCGAGGCGCCGCACGTCCCGGGTCCGGGTGTTGAAGATCAGGTAGCGCTGGGTGGTCTCCTTGTACGGCAGCACCCGCAGCAGGATCAACGGCCCGATCCGGGCGTACGCGATCTCCGCGTCGGCCAGGCTCTGCAGCGGCTCGTCGACCGGCTCGGAGAAGATGCCCTCGCCGTCCTCGGTGTTGTTCTCCACCTTGACGGTCAGGGTGCCGCCGACCGTCTCCACGAAGACCTCGTCCTCGATGGACACGTGCGGGTGCCGGCCCAGGACGTGCTGCTCGCGGGTGGTCGGCGTCCACTCGAAGTCGTGCGACGGCGGGAAGACGTGGTCGCGTTCGCCGCGATTGTCCACGTACGCCACCGAGCCGTCGACGCCGACCTTCCAGCGCAGCACCTTCAGGTCGTCCGCCCGCGCCCCGGTCTGGAAGACCGCCAGCAGCAGACCCTCCAGCCGGCGCAGCTGCAGCAGGTGGGTCTCGCGGTAGTACCGGTAGAGCTCGGCGAAGTCGCGCTGGAAGACCGGGTCGTCGAGCAGGCCGGCCAGCTTGGCGCCCGGATCGAAGCGGAACGCCTCGCCGTCGCGGCTGAAGCCGTGCACCGAGAAGACGTCGTCGATCGACGTCTCGGTCTTGAGCCCGATGAACACGTTGTAGCCGAACAGCATCGCGCCGCCGACCTGCACGACGTCCCGGGGCACACAGTTGTTGGCCGTACGGATGCGCTCGGTGCCGAGCAGCCGCATCTGCTGCCCGCCGAACGTCTCCACCCGGCGGGCATTGAGCGCCTCGGCCCGCGTGGCCAGTTCCTTGGCCTGGCCACCGAGCCGGGCGCGCAGCACCTCGTAGGTGCCGGCATCCAGTGCCGCGGCCACCGAGGCCGCGGCAC
>NZ_JBEZGQ010001030.1:0-2890 GCF_040650095.1 Actinoplanes sp. NPDC048791
GCTACGCAGCTCCTGCGCCGCGTCGGCGACGAACCGGCGCTGCCGTTCGGCCGCGTCGGTGATCCGGTCGAGGGTTTCGTTCATGGTGACGGCCAGCCGGGCGAGCTCGTCGCCGGTGCGCGGCTGGGGCACCCGGCTGCTCATGTCCGCGGCGGTGATGCGGGCCAGCTCGGCGCGCATCCGCTCGACCGGGCGCAGCGCGCGTCCGGCCGCCCACCAGGCCACCAGGGCGACGAACAGAACGGCGGCGGGCAGACCACGTCGGAGCCAATGGTCGACCGGGGCCACGGCGGCCTCCGCGACGAGCGGTGAGACGAGGACGTAGACGGTCGCGCCCGAAGGGCTGACGTTGCAGGTCACCAGGGTGACCTCGCGACCGTCGAGCTGCCCCGGTGCGCCGCTGCGGGCCGGTCGCAGGTGAACGTCGAGGCGGCCGAAGAACTCCTCGTCCTCCTGCGGTGGGACGGCCGGCAAGGACAGACCGCCGTCCCGCACGTAAGCGGCCAGTTGGTTCTGGGCCAGCAGCACTTTGCCGTGGATGTCGACCACCGCAAAGCTGAGCTCCGTGCCGTAGTACGGGAACTCGTACCACTTGTCGTATGAACAACGCGCAGCATCGGCAACGCAGTCCACCGCCAGGGTGCCCCCGTCCGCGTTGATTCCGGCCGCGGGCGTCTGGTAGGTCGAGGCGATGGCGCGGGCCTGTGACTGCGCGGTCGCGACGGACCCGGCCACACTGTTCGCGTGGATCACCTGGCGCAGCCAGAGCGCTCCACCGCCGAGGCACAAGGCGGCCGCCAGCGCCGCCGCGGCCGCTGCCCGGACCCGTACCGGCAGCTGCGGCCTAGGCATTCGCGTCGACCAGCCGGTAGCCGGCGCCGCGGATCGTCTCGATGCTCAGCAGGCCGAACGGCACGTCGATACTGCGACGCAGGGCCCGGATGTAGACCTCGACGATGTTCAGGTCGCCGTCGTAGGCCGCGTCCCAGACCTCGTCCAGAATCTCCGCCTTGCTCACCACCGTGTTCGCCCGGCGCGCCAGGCAGGCCAGGACCGAGAACTGTTTGGCGGTCAACGTGATCGGCGTCGACCCGCGTGAGCAGACCCGCCGCGCCTGGTCGACGACCAGATCACCGACTTTCAGCAGCGCCGGCCGGGGCTCACCACCCCGGCGCAGCAGGGCTCGCACGCGGGCCAGCAGGACGACGTACGAGAAAGGCTTCGTCAGATAGTCGTCCGCCCCGGTGTCCAGGGCCTCCGCTTCGTCGTACTCGCCGTCCTTGGCGGTCAGGACCAGCACCGGCGTATTCACTCCCAGCTCCCGGAGCCGAGCGCATACCTGATAACCGTTCCGCTGCGGCAGCATCAGATCCAGGATGACCGCTTGATAGCCCTCGCTCGAGGCGAGTTCGAGCCCGAGGTTCCCGTCGTGAGCCACATCGACGGTGTAACCCTCCGCAGTCAGGCCGCGACGCAACGACTCGGCCAGTTCCCGCTCGTCTTCCACAATCAGCAGCCGCACCGAACCATCCTGCCAGCCCGAACCTGAAATCGATTTCAGCTGCGGGTGAAGAGCACGACCCCGCCATCGGAGGCCACCTTCCGGTAGCCCGGCACGGCGTCCTGAGCGTCGAGGACGGCCAGCCACTCGGGCTGGACCACGGCGTTCGGGTAGAAGGGGAACAGGTAGACCTCGCAGCGGGCGGTGAGCTGCGGCGCCCCGGCCCCGGCCGACACCAGCCGGCCCACCGAACGGGTGCCGTCCGCGGCGACCCGCACCCGCTGCGCGCCCGCACCCCGGGTGAGCTCGTCGGCGATCAGCACGGCCACATCGGCGGGGTCACGATCCCCGCGCTCGCACTCGATGGCGATGGCGGACGCCGCCGGCCGGTCCCGGCCCACCGCGCCGACCAGCCCGACCAGGCCGCCCAGCCAGGCACCCGCCCGGCCGCTGACGGTGTCCGCGACGGTCACGAAGATCCCGCGGTCCTTGCCGTTACGGGCCAGCCACAGGGCGGTGAGCTGGGCCTCGAGCGCCGCGTCGGGGGAGGCCGGGCGGGCCATACCGCCCAGGAAGATGACGCCGCCCAGGCCGGGGTGGGTGGCCACCTCGGCGGCCAGTCCGCGGGCGGTCAGCTCGGCGGCCACCGCGGTGGCGAGGCCGCTGCCGCCGTCGACCACGTGGACGGGGCCGGCGTGCAGGCCGGGCGGGGCGAGGCCGCCGAGCGGGGTCTGGGCCCAGGACATGGTCAGGCGGATCACGTCGATCTCCTGTGGGCCGGCGTGGGCGAGGCCGGCCGGGCCGGTGTGGGTGAAGCCGGTCGGCTCGACCTCAGTGAAGCCAATCGGCTCGGCCTGAGTGAAGCCGGCCGGACCGGTCGGGGCGAAGCCGGTCGGCTCGGCCTGGGTGAGGGCGGCCGGGTCGGCCGGGGCGGCACCGAAGTCGAAGCCGGCGAGGCCCGGGAAAGTGGGCTCGACGAAGCCGGTATCGGTCGGGTCGGGATCCACCGCGGCGAGATCCACCGCGGCGGGATCCATCGCGTCGGGTTCGGTGGCTTCGCCGGGGACGGCGGTGTCCGCGGTGGTTGTCCGGTCGGGCGCAGAGGCCCTGGTGGCCTCGGCGGGGTCGGTCGCCGGGGCCGTCTCACCGGGATCCGGCGTGACGGTGTCGGTGGCTGTTCCCTGACGGTCCGGCTGAGCGGGGACTGAGGTGGGCGACGTTGCGGGGCTCTGCGGCTCGGCCGGCACCCCGGCCCGGCGTTCCGTACCGGGGGACGGCGGAACCGGCCCGGCGCGGTGGTCCGCATCGGCAGCTGGACGCAGCGACCCGGTCCGGTGCTCTGCGTCAGCAGCCGGCGGCCGCGGTCCGGCCCGGTACTCGGCGCCCGTG
>NZ_JBEZGQ010001031.1:0-2872 GCF_040650095.1 Actinoplanes sp. NPDC048791
GCTCGGCGAGCGCCGCCTGCTTGCCCGGGAAGTAGAAGTAGAAGCTGGCCCGCGACACCCCGGCCCGCGCGATGACGTCCGCCACGCTGATCGCCTCGAAGCGGCGTTCGTCCAGCAGCTCCCGTAACGCACTGAGCATGCGTTCCCGCAGCTCCGCCCCCTCGGCCGGGGCGGTGGTGCGGCGGGCGTCCTTCTTCGCGGCCATGCCGGGAGCCTAACAGCATGTCTGTACACGCTGACCAGACACGCTGTATGGTCGGCCGATGAGATATCGGACGCTGGGCCGGAGCGGACTGCGCGTCTCCGAGCTGATCCTCGGGGCGATGACCTTCGGCGAGCAGGGCGGTGTCGGAGCGCCGCCGCAGGAGTGCCGCCGCATGCTGGACGCCTACGTGGAGGCGGGCGGCAACGCGATCGACACCGCGGTCAACTACCGCGGCGGGGCCAGTGAGGAGATTCTCGGCGACCTGCTCGAGGGCCGCCGGGACTCGTTCGTGCTGGCGAGCAAATACACGGTCACCCGCGACGCCGCCGATCCCAACGCCGGTGGCAACGCCCGCAAGAATCTGCGCGCTTCCCTGGAGACCAGCCTGCGCCGGCTGCGTACGGACTATCTGGACGTCTTCTGGGTGCACATGTGGGACCGGGCGACGCCGATCGAGGAGACCATGCGCGCCCTGGACGACGCCGTACGGGCCGGCAAGATCCTCTACGTCGGCATCTCGGACGCCCCGGCCTGGGTGGTGGCCCGGGCCAACACGCTCGCGGAGTGGCGGGGCTGGAGCCCGTTCATCGGTCTGCAGGTGCCGTACAGCCTGGTGCAGCGGGACGCGGAACGCGAGCTGCTGCCGATGGCCGAGGCGCTCGGCCTGGCTGTCACGGCGTGGAGCCCGCTGGGCGGCGGAGTGCTGTCCGGTAAGTACACGGTGGACGGCGACGCGGGCAGCACCCGGCTGGACCGCGCGAGCGTGGACGAGCGGACGCACGCCGTCGTCCGGGCCGTGCTGGCCGTCGCGGCGGAGCTCGGCGCGACTCCGGCCCAGGTCGCCCTGGCCTGGGTGAGGAGCCGGTCCCGGGCGATCTTCCCGATCCTGGGTGCCCGGCGCCTGGCCCAGCTCCAGGACAACCTCGGGGCGCTGACCGTCGAGCTGTCCGACGAGCAGTGCGGCCGGCTGGCGGCGGCGACCGGCTTCGAGCTCGGCTTCCCGGGCGACTTCATCAACCAGAACTCCGGCTGGGTGTTCGGGGCCGCCGCTATTCCCTGAGCGTATACTCTCAGCGTATAGTCCTCGGCATGACGGTGCCGCTGACCCTTCTGGGGCTTCTCGAACGTGAACCCAGCCACGGCTATGACCTCAAGCGCGACTACGACGCCTACTTCGGGCGCGGCAAGCCGCTCTCGTTCGGCCAGGTCTATTCCACGCTGTCCCGCCTGGCCCGCGACGGCAAGGTCGTCATCAGCGACCTCGAGCCGGGCGAGGGTCCCGACCGCAAGCGCTACATCATCACCGATCTCGGCGCGACCGAGGTGGACGGCTGGCTGACCGAGCCCGTCGCCCCCGAGCCGCACCTGCAGACCGTGCTCTTCGCCAAGGTGACCCTCGCGCTCATGCTCGGGCGCAACGCCGAGGGCTATCTCGACACCCAGCGCGCCGCCCACCTGCAACGGATGCGCGAGCTGACCGAGATCAAGCGCTCCGGTGGCCTGGTCGACGCCCTGCTCGCCGACCACGGCCTGTTCCACCTGGAGGCCGATCTGCGCTGGATCGACCTGACCTCGGCCCGGCTCGACGCGCTCGCCAAGGAGGTCCGGTCGTGACCGTCATCGAGGCGCGCGACGTCGTTCTGTCGTTCGGTGAGACGCCCGCGCTGCGCGGCGCCGATCTCGCCGTCGCCGAGGGTGAGCTGCTGGCCATCATGGGTCCGAGCGGCTCCGGCAAGTCCACGCTGCTGCACTGCCTGGCCGGCATCCTGGTGCCGGAGTCCGGCGAGATCCTCTTCGAGGGCCGCCGGGTGGACCGGCTCGGCGAGACCGAGCGCAGCCGCCTGCGGCGGGACAAGTTCGGCTTCGTCTTCCAGTTCGGCCAGCTCGTGCCCGAGCTCAGCGCGCAGGAGAACGTCGCCCTGCCGTTGCTGCTCAACGGGATGCGGCGGGCGGCGGCGGTGGCCGAGGCCCGGGCCTGGTTCGGCCGGCTCGGGCTCGACGGCCTCGAGGAGCGTCGCTCCGGCGAGCTGTCCGGCGGCCAGGCCCAGCGGGTCGCCCTGGCCCGGGGGCTGGTGGCCCGGCCGCGGGTGCTGTTCGCCGACGAGCCGACCGGCGCGCTCGACTCGCTGACCGGCGAGCAGGTGATGGATCTGCTGGTCAACGCGGCCCGGGCGGAGGGCACCACGGTCGTGCTGGTCACCCACGAGCCGCGGGTCGCCGCGTACGCCGACCGGGAGGTCGTCGTCCGCGACGGCCGGGTGCACTCACTGACCGCCGAGGCGATCGCATGATCCGCTTCGGGCTGCGGCTCACCCTCGCCGGTGGCCGGGAGGCAGCGGTACGCCTGATCGTCATCGCCCTGGCCGTGGCCCTCGGGGTGGGCATGCTGCTGCTGGCGCTCACCGGGCTGAACGGCGTGACCAGTCAGAACGACCGGTACGGCTGGGCCAACTCGGCGGACGCGCCCGGCGCCGAGCGGGGCGTCGATCCACTGTGGTGGCAGCTGCGGGTGGACGGCTTCGACAGCCGTACCGTCGGCCGGGTCGATCTGGCCGCGACCGGTCCGCGCTCGCCGGTGCCGCCGGGCCTGTCCCGGCTGCCCGGCCCGGAGGAGTATTTCGCGTCGCCGGAGCTGGCCAAGCTGATCGCGGACACCCCGGCGGCCCA